>CAYUIN010000009.1:4310-13584 GCA_964444695.1 uncultured Desulfocurvus sp. | reverse complement strand
AGCCGGGAAGCCGCAGAAGAGTGGGGCGGGGCAGCCGGGCAGGAGCTGGCCGCGCTGGGCAAGGCCCTGGGGCATCCCGTGCGGGTGCGCATCGTGGATTTTTTGGCCCGCAGCGGGCGCTGCGTGTGCGGCGACATCGTGGGCCTGCTGCCGCTGGCGCAGTCCACGGTGAGCCAGCACCTCAAGATTTTGCGACAGGCGGGGTTGGTGCGGGGCGAGATCGAGGGCCCGCGCACCTGCTATTGCCTGGACCAGGGACGGCTGGAACGTTTCCTGGCGCTGGCCGGGGCACTGGCCGGGACCGGGACCGAAGCCGGACCCCTAACCGGCGCGCATGCCGGGATTCAGGCCGGGGTTCTGGCCGGACAAGACGAGGACGGAGCGTGAGGATGCAATTGCGACGCATGAGCGACATCGAGCAGGCCGAGGCCGAAGGCGAAGCCCGTACCGCGACGCCCACGGCGCCGGGCGACGGAGCCGTGGACCGGCCCGCCCCCGCCGCCGTGGGCGCGTGCTGCCCGCTGCCTGGTGCGGCGCAGGGTCCGGCGCCGCAGCCGCAGGCCCCGGACGCCGCGGGAAGCGCCGACGCCGCGCCCTGTTGAGGCCCCAAGACGGAGTCCGGGTTCGGACTCGAGGACAAACCGGGGTTTAGGCGCGAGCCCTTCGTCGAGGGCTTCGCGCAGACGCCCGTGGGCCCCGTGCCGCGCGTGGCGGCCCGCCTGAGCGCCCGCGACCGGCAGGGCAGCGCCCTGGCCCGTCTGGGCGCCGTGCGCGACGACTACAAGATCGTTCCCGGGCTGTACTGCGTGGGCGAGCCTGATTCGCGCTCGCCCGTGCTGGTCACGGCCAACTACAAGCTTTCCTTCGACGCCCTGCGCCGCGAGCTGGACCGCATGGACGCCTGGATCCTGGTTCTGGACACCCACGGCATCAACGTCTGGTGCGCGGCGGGCAAGGGCACCTTCGGCACCCAGGAGCTGGCCCGGCGCATCCTGGCCGTGCGGCTGGGCGAGGTCGTGTCCCACCGCCGGGTCATCGTGCCGCAGTTGGGCGCGACGGGGGTGGCGGGGCACACGCTGCGTGCGCTGTGCGGCTTTTCCGTGCGCTTCGGCCCGGTCTACGCCCGCGACCTGCGGGCCTTCCTGGAAAACGGCGGCGCCACGCCCGCCATGCGCGCCGTGCAGTTTTCCCTGGCCGAACGCGCCGTGCTGGTTCCCGTGGAATTCTGGCTGCTGCGCCGCTCGCTGCCCTGGGTCCTGGCCGGGCTGTTCGTGCTCTCGGGCATCGGGCCGGACTGGTTCTCCCTGAGGGCGGCCTGGACGCGGGGATTGATGGTCGCCGCCGCCTGCGCCTCGGGCGTGCTGGCCGGATCGGGGCTGGTGCCCCTGGCCCTGCCCTGGCTGCCGGGGCGGGCCTTCGCCGTCAAGGGCGCCCTGGCCGGGCTGGGCCTTGGGCTGGCCACGGCGGCCTGGCTGCTGCCCCTGGCCGGGCCGCTGGGCGCGGCCGCCCTGGTGCTGTTGTCCACGGCCCTGGCCTCGTGGTTCGGCATGAACTTCACGGGCTCCACGCCCTACACCTCGCTGGCGGGCGTGGAGAAGGAGATGCGCGCGGCCATTCCGGCCCAGGCTCTGGGCGTGCTGGCGGCCCTGGCGGCCTGGGTGGGCGCGGCCTTTGCCGGAGGTGCGCCATGAAGGCACTGCGCCATCTGCCGGGCGTGGTCAGCCTGGCCTACGACCGCGAGGCCTGCGTGGGCTGCGGCCGCTGTACGGAGGTCTGCCCGCACGGGGTCTTCCGCCTGGAAGACGGCAAGGCCGTGCTGGCGGACCGCGACGGCTGCATGGAATGCGGGGCCTGCGCGAACAACTGCGCGGTCGGGGCGTTGTCCGTGTCTCCGGGCACGGGCTGCGCGTCGCTGATCATCCATGCCTGGATCGACTCCCTGCTGGGGCGGCGTGCACCGCGCGGGGGCGGCTGCTGCTGAGCCTGGCTCCTCGTCTCCGATGCAAAGGCCCGGAGGGATGGTTCCCTCCGGGCCTTTGCGTCGTTGTGCCGAAAGCCGCGTCAGCGCCAGGTCAGCTGGAAGTTGGACAACGTGACGGACTCGTTCTGGCTGCCGAACACGAAGCTCCAGCCCACGCGGTGCAGATAGAAGGGGTCGCCCGCGACGGCGGAGACGAAGGCCGGGTCGGTCACTTCGTAGTTCAGGGTCGGCGTGGCGGTGGGGGCCAGCACGGACATGTCGTTGCTCAGGTCGCTGCACGCTGTGCTCGACGTGCAATCGGCCCAGGCGCGGATCTTGATGTGGCCGGTCGCCGCGTCCACCACCTCGAGTTCCATGCGGAAATCGCCGAAACCTTCCAGCCAGCCGTTGCTGCCGCTGTCGTACAGGGCGTTGCTGGTCACCGGGTTCAGGGGAGAGCCGGTGTTGTGGGTGTTGTCGTCGAGGGGGTCGCCCGCCGTGCCGAAGAAGACGACGGCGAGGTGGTTCCTGCCGGAGGCGCCGCCCGACCCGGGGTCGTTCAGCGTCCCGTCGCGCGAGAGGTCGAACTCGATGCCGATCTTGGGGTCCCTGATGACGTTGGAGGTCCCGGAGGTCCCGGCGTAGCCGATGTACGCCTCGTTCTGGTACGCGCCGCACAGGGTGTCCACGTTGTCGTTGTCGCCGGAGTTGGCCACGGAGTCGAGCTTGACGGCGGGGATGGTGAAGACCATGCCGCCGTCCGGGCTGTGGGTGAACGCATAGTGGAAGAAGGCCCGGAAGCCGTTGCCGAGCTGGCAGACGCCGCCCTGGCCGGAGTCGTCCGTGGTGCAGGTTCCGGCTGAGCCCCGATAGTAGATGCAGCCGCCCTCGGGATTGTTGCCGGACGATCCGGTGCCCGCGTTGGTGTTCAGGACCAGGATGTTCTGGGAGCCGGAATCGACGGTGATGATGCCGTTGTCGGAGGCCGTGCCCGCGCCCGTGGGGGCCGGGAAGTCGTTGCCGATGTCGCTGAAGTCGATGCTGTCGTTGGAGCCCGGGCCGGACGAGGAGCAGTCGATGCGGCTCTTGAGATAGTCCAGGGTCACGAATTCCATGATGTCGTCGAACTGCTCGCCGCCGTTCACCAGGCTGTCCGCCCCGAAGCTCAGGGCGCCCACTTCGCGGGACTGGGCCACGGGGTTGCCCGGGGCCGGGTCGGTGATCCGCAGGTCCGAGAGGCTGTTCAGGCCCCGGCTGGCGACCACGAAGGCCACCTGCTCCGTGGACCCGCCGGGACGGCTCACGGTCATGTCCGTGCTGCCGAGGTCGCAGATGTCGGTGCCGTCCAGGGTGCCGCCCGTGGCGTTGGTGTTGGGCAGGATGAAGGTCAGCCCGCGTTCCCAGGCGTCGCTGCGGGCCTTGATCTGCGAGGGCACGGCGGGCACCGTGCCGGAGGTGTCCGGCGTGGGCAGCCTGCCCTTGACGATGGCGTAGCCCACGAGCTCGTCGCGGGCCTCGATCACGTCGTTCTTGCTGTTGCGGGCCTTGTCGGTGGTGATGTCCGAGAGCAGCCGGGGCAGGGCCGTTCCGAGGACGACGCCGACCAGGATCAGGATCAAGGCCATTTCGAGCAGGGTGAACGCCGGGCGGTTCATGCGGGTGCAATGCATCGGGGGGACTCTCCATGGGTGTCTGCCGCGCCGGGACGTGGGGGGGGGGCGGCGCGGATCGGCATAGAGTATATACCGGGAACCGGTTGTTTGGCGATAGTTCCTGTCGATATTTTGAGGGGTCCGGAATCGCAAATAAAAAAAGGCCCGCGGGAGCGCTCCCGCGGGCCGTTGTCGTCGTCCCTCGGCGGCCTAGTTGGGGTAGTAGGGCCGGGTGGCGTTGTACCACTGGCCGACTTCGGTGGCCGTCAGGGCGTAGTTGTAGATCTTGATCTCGTCGATGTAGCCCGCGAAGTAGCGGCCCGCGTAGTCCGGGTCGCGGCCGATGTACATGGTGTAGCCCGTGTTGTCGTCCGGCCCTCTGGTCCGCGTGGCGGAGGTCTGCGTGGTCGGGGTCACGAACAGGTCGTTGGCCACGTCCCCGCTGGTGTACATGATGGACCGGTGCTGGTTGTCGCCGGGGTCGGCGTCGGGGGTCCCGTTGATGTCCGTGCTCTCGCCCAGGTCCTCCATGGTCACGGCGAAGAAGTGCCAGTCGCCGTCACGCTGGTAGGGCGAGGGATACCCCGTGGTCTGCATGTCCGTATCGGTCTCGAAGGAGCCGCTGTTGTCGTTTTCGGCGGCCTTGAAGGCGACCTCGCCGTTGACGTGGCCCTGGTCGCCGTATGCGTCGTCCCAGAGCACGACCCAGAAGGTCCGGTGGTTGGAGTCGCCGCCCTGCCTGGCGATGATGGGGTGGAACGTCTCGCTGGTGGGCGCCGTGCACTTGAACCAGCCCATGATCGTGTAGGTGTCCAGGGCGTAGGCGTCGGAGTTGGTGATCTGCACGGCGTCGTTGGTGCCGTCCAATTCCAGGACCTCGCCGATGCCGCCGCCCGCCGTGGTCGTGTCCACGGTGCTGGCGCCGTTCTGGAAGCTGGTGTTGGCGTCGCTGGTGCTGTCCAGGGGGATGGTGCCCGAGGGGGTGCCCGGCGCGGGAGGCGTGGTGTCGGTGCAGTCCATCAGGCTCTTGAGGTAGGACAGCGTCACGAACTCCACGATGTCGTCGAACTGCTCGCCGTTGTTCACGGCGCTGTCCGCGCCGTAGGACAGGGTGGTCACGGTGCGGGTGTCGCCGGGGTTGCTGCCGCCGGTGACGGACAGGTCGCTCAGCGCGTTCTGCCCCGTGCTGGCCACCACGAAGGCCACGTCGTCCGTCGTGGCCGAAGGCGTGGTCACGGTCAGTCCCGTGGACCCGGCGGAGCAGACGTTGTTGGTCCACAGCGCGCCGTTGGTGGCGTTCACGTTGGGCAGGATGTAGGTCAGCGGGTGGTCCCAGCCGTCGCTGTTGGCCTTGATCAGGGTCTGGGGAACCACGTCTCCGGCGCTGGCCTCCTTGGAGGGCAGCTTGTTGGAGTTGTTGGGGTTCAGCGCGTAGCCGACGATTTCGTCCCGGGCCTCGACGACGCTGGCCTTGCTGCGCTTGGCCACGCCCGTGGACATGTCGGAAAGCAGCCTGGGCAGTGCGGTGCTGATGACGACGCCGACCAAAACCAGGATCAGCGCCATTTCGAGCAGGGTGAAGCCCGTGCTTCGTACGGTCTTGTGATTCATGGTTGTGGCCCCGTGTTGTTCATGCGCTCGCGTTGCGGGTGGTGCCGAAAGATGACGGGCGGCCTCGCATGGGTGGATTGACCCCGGCCTATCGGAAGGACAGCCCGAAGTCCTTGATGTCGATGGTCTGCTCGCCGCAGATGCCGGCGGTCCAGCCGAAACGGAAATAGTTCAGGGTGTCGAACAAGGGCACGGGCCCGCCGTTGGGGATCGTGCCGTTGGTGCTGATGGCAGCCGAGTAGTAGGCGCCGGGGTTGGTGCCCGGGTCGTAGTCCAGGGAAAGGTCCGTGCAGTTGCCGCAGTCGTACCAGCTGTACAGCTCCCAGGTGGAGTTGCCCGTGTAGCGGTGGACCTCGATGCGCACCGTGTGCGGCAGCCCGTCTTCCATCCAGGCGGCGGAGCCGGGATCGTAGAAGGTCCTCGGCCTGTTGGACGGGTTGGGGTAGGTGGTGCCGCTGGGCAGGTTGAAGCTGGTGTTGTGGTTCACGTCGTTGCGGTCGCCGGCGGTGCTGTGCGCGTTCCACAGGTCCATGGTGATGTGGTTGCCGTTGGCGGCGGTGTTGCCGCTGAAGACCTGGTCGTTGTAGTCGCCGCCGTTGGAGGCGTAGAGGTCGAACTCCACGGCCATCTTGGGGCTGGCCAGGCCGGTGTGGGCGGCCACCCTGTCGGTGTAGCCCAGGTAGCCGCACTCGCCGCCGCACAGGTTGGTGGTGTCGGTGCAGTCCGCGACGGTGTCCGCGCTGCCGGTGCCGCCGGGGCAGTTGACTCCCTCGGTGCTGTTCACGCCGATGAGCGCGAAGGTGAAGCCGCCGTTGGAGCTGGGCTGCACGGTGAACTTGAAGTAGGCCCGGATGCCCAGGCCCAGCAGGCACAGGCCGTCGGTGCAGCGGTTGGCGATGCTGCCCTTGTAGAAGTTGCAGAAGGCCTGATCGGACTGCGAGGTGCCGCCCGTGTCCAGGGTCAGGGTGCCGGAGTCGGCGTCGAAGGTGCCGTAGCTGCCGCCGCCGGACAGGGTCGTGCTGGTCACGTTGTCCTGGGAGTAGCTCTGCGGGTCGTTGCCGAAGCTGGTGTCCGACCCGGGCGGGGTGAAGCCCGAGGACGAGGAGGAGCAGACCTTGTTCTTGAGGTAGTTGAAGGTCACGTATTCCACGATGTCGTCGTATTCGGCCTGGTCCGTGGACGGGGAGGTCTCGCCCCAGGCGCGCGGGTCGTAGGTCGTGACGTCCTGTCCGACGACGGAATACTCGTTGAGCAGGTTGCGCCCGGCGCTGGAAATCACGAAGGCCACGCCGTTGTAGACGTTGGTGCCGCTCACGGGCTGGTGCTCGGTGACGGTGAACAGCGTGGAGTCCGCCGGGACGCTGGAGCAGAAGTCCTGCGCCTGCATGTCCGAGGACGCGTGGTACTCGAGGGTGTTGCCGTAGGCGTCGACCTTGGTGCCCAGTTCCGTGCTGCTCGGCAGGTGCTTGTTGATGATCGCGAAGCCGATGATCTCGTCCTTGACCTGCTCCACGTAGTCCCTGGCGTTTGTGACCTTCTCGCGCTTGACGAGATCGGTCACGATGGGCGCTACCAGGCCGACGAGCAGCCCGATGATGACCAGGACGATGGCCATCTCCACGAGGGTGAACGCCTTCTTGGGGTTGCGGGGTTTCACGGTGACTCCCTTGGTGTTGTCTGTTGGGCCTCTGGGCGTCCGGGCGCGCCCGTCATTGGGCCAGGGCCGTGCGAAGTTCCGGAGCGGTCAGGTACACGTAAATATCGTCGTCCCCGGTGATGTCCCAGCTCACGGTGTAGTCCGGGGGCGAGGTGCGGTCGAAGTCGGGCGGGTCCGTGGTGTTCATGGGCGCGGCCTGGGACAGGATGTTGTTCATGCTCGAGGGGGTCACCCCGCCGTCGAACAGGTCGCGGTAGGACGAGTCGTCCAGCAGCCCGTCGGACCCGGCGCTGATGAGCACGAAGACCACGTAGTTGACCGTGTTGCCGTTCAGGTCGGTGAGCACGGAGCCCGTGCGGTCGGGGTTGGTGGCGTTGACGCCCTGGGCCGGGTTGTCCGTCACGTATTTGGTCCCCGCGCTCAGCGCCTCGCCCGCCGGATCCTCGACGACGCCTTCCACGTAGAACACCGGGTGGCCCCAGGGGTCCACCACGTTGCACAGGCAGGAGTCCACGTCCTCGTCGGGGACGCTCATCTGGGCTCCCGTGTCGTCGCACAGGACGTTGTCCGACGTGGCGGTCGTCCCGTCGCCGGTGTAGGACGGGTAGGTGTTGTTGTAGAACATGCGCCGCACCAGGCAGCTGCGCACCTCGTACAGGGTGGATTTGGCCTTGGCCAGCTTGCGGCCCTCGGTCACGGCGTTCCAGGCCAGTGTCCCGGCCCCGAGAATGATGCCGATGATGACGATGATGATGGACATCTCGATGAGCGTGAAGCCGCGCGCGCAGGATTGTTTGGTCCTGCCCGCGTTCGACACGGGTTCGCTGGGGCCGTGGTGCGTGCTCATATGCTTGATTTCATCTCCATTTTATTTGTCATTTGGAATAATGACCGGTTTTTGGAAAAAATGCAATACGGCTTCGGAATTCCGGCCGGACCTTGGCATGCGCCGTGGTGGCGCCGCTTTTCGCAGACACCGTGTCGTATTTCAATGAGGGGTTGCAATATATACGATTTCACAGTAGCTTTTACGACGATGCGGCGTTGTGTACCGTGAAGCGCCGCATTCGTGCATCCATGACAACATAACAGGGGCGACGAGGCGGGGAACGATGCGCAGGGACAGGCGATCTTCCGGGTTGGTGCCCGGATTCGGCTTCTTGGAATTCAGCATGCTGCTCGGGCTGATTTCCCTCGTGCTGTTCGGGCTCATCACCATGTTCTCCTCCGTGGACGACAGCCCCTACCCCGACGTGACTCCCTACCAGTGGGCCAACACCCTGTACGCGCACTCCCAGCTGGAGCGGCTGCGCGTCGCCATGCTCAACTACACCGACCAGGCGGGCGGCCTGCCGGGCGATTTCCCGGACGGCAACGGCAACGGGATCATCGAGCGCGAGCTGGGCGAGGACGCCACGGTCTTCAGGGACATGATCCAGGCCGGAGTCATTCCCCAGGAGGCCTTCCTGATCCGCGGCCGCGTGCCCGAGGTGTACCACACCGTGCTGCAGGCCGAAGGCCGGGTGCTGGGCGAGGGGCATTTCATCAAGCTCGCCGGGTTCCCCCGGGTGGAGGCCCTGGCCCTGGACCGCAAGTACGACGACGCCCGCAACGACAGCGGGAACATCATTTTTTCCAACAACGGCACGGACGACATCGACCTGTTCGTGAAGCTGGTCCTGTACTAGCGTCTGGGGCGGCTTTTCGCGTCGGCGACGCCGCGCCGCATGCCCGGCGCGTCACGGGCGCCGGCATCGTTTGGTGTGGCAGGCCCGGACAGGGTCCCGGCGGGATCGCCGGAAACCTGGGGGGCGGGCCTTGTTCATCTGGTCCGGACTGTACGGCAACCCCTTGTTGCAATTGTATGTAATGGGGTTGTCGTGGACAAAGGGCCGCAGTGCATCGGCTTCGGGACGCAATTTACGATGCGCGGCGGCGCGGTCCCAAGGCGCCGCGTCCGAAGGCCCATCCATGGCGGGCATCCCCGCCCGGATTTGCGGCTGTAGGATAAATCGGCGCGCACGACGAAATTGCACGCAACATGGACCTGAAATGCGGGAGGTGTATTGACGGGTTGCCGGAACTGAGGTAAAAGTATTGAAACTTCTCCAAGTCTGTTGGTTAGCAAAGCCAAACTCGTCGTGAGATGAGGACGGAAAGCCACGGGTCTCAGTGAGATGGCCGGGTTGCCTAACGATTTCCCACGGAAATTTACCAAGGAGGAACTCCCATGCGTTTGGCGGAAAGGAAGGCAAGAGGCTTTACTCTCATTGAAATGGCGATTGTCTTGGTCATCATCGGCATCATCCTGGCCGGTGTCATGAAGGGTCGCGACATCGTGCGCGGCGCCCAGATCAAGCAGTTCTCCCAGCAGTTTGCCCAGAAGTGGGTCAC
>CAYUIN010000009.1:0-4210 GCA_964444695.1 uncultured Desulfocurvus sp. | reverse complement strand
TCATCTTCGACTATTGATCCCATCCGAGCGATCGGACGCAGGGCCCCCTTTCCCCCGGGAAGGGGGGCCCTTTCTCGTAAACTCCCAAAGTAAGGATCTGGTTCGTGAGCCACGACGTATTCGACGCCCTCGGCCTGAAGCACAACCCGTTCTCCATGGCTGCGGACACCCAGGGCTACTTCCACACCGACGTCACCAAGCAGATCCTGGATGAACTGGCCTTCGGCATCCTGTCCCGCAAGGGATTCCTGCTCCTGTCCGGCGAGGTCGGAGTCGGCAAGACCTCGCTGCTGTACCAGCTCCTGCGCCGCCTGGAAGGCGAGCAACTGGTCACGTCGTGGATCTTCAACACGATGCTCAACAAGGAGGAGCTGCTCCACGCCATCGCCCGGGACTTCGGGCTGGAGGCCCCCAAGACGGCCAACGTGGCCCAACTGGTGGACATCCTCCAGGGCTTCCTCGTGGAGCAGAACGCCGCCGAGCGCAACTGCGCCATCATCGTCGACGAGGCGCACAATCTTTCGCTGCCCGCCATGGAGGCCCTGCGCATGCTCTCCAACCTGGAGACCGCGGGGCGCAAGCTGGTGCAGATCCTGCTGGTGGGACAGCCCGAGCTCAAGGAGCGCATGGACGAACCCAAGCTCCGCCAGCTCAGAAGCCGCATCACCATCTACCGCGAGCTGCGGCCCTTCACCATGGAGGAGACCGGGCGCTACGTGAACTTCAAGCTGGCCGCCGCCTCCTCGCAGTTCCGCATCTCCAAGGCGCCGCTGAGGCTGCTGCATCAGGCCACACTGGGCAACACCCGGATGATCAACCTGATCATGGAGCGCAGCCTCTATGCCGCCGTGGCCTTCGGCGAGCAGGACCTCACCGTGCGCGTGATCCGCGCCGCGGTGGACGAGATCGCGTCCTGCCAGATCGAGGTCGCCCAGCGCATGCAGGCCAAGAAGAAACGCCTGACCCGCAGCGTGATGGCGGCCCTGGCCGCCGTGCTGCTGGCCGTGGTCTTCGGGCCCTGGGTGCCGTCCGGCGACGGTTCGGCCAGCCCCTTCGGACTGGTGGTCCGGCCGCTGTTGCCCTCGGCGGACGTGGTCGCGGCTCCCGGGAAGGCCCTGGCCTCGCTGTTGGGCAAAGATGCGCCCGCGCCGGAGCAGGCCCCCGCACAGCAGCAGCCCGAAAAGACCGCCGAAGAGGAACGCGACACCCGGCAGGCCGCCGCCCCGTCACAGACAAAGGCGACGTCCGAAAAAGAGTCGCAGGCTGAAAAATCCCCGCTGACAGCAACGCCGTCGCAGGGAAAGGCTGTCGCAACTGCCGGAAATAACTCCTTGACAGTAATTTCCAAACCTGAGACACAATTAGGTAATACGGAAACTTTAGAATCCGAGCGCAGATATCCGGAGGAATACATACAATTCCTGAAGCCCTTCGGATTGGATTCCAAGGTTTCCGAGTTCGCCAAGATTGTGGAAAGCCGCAACTTGGCGCAGTTTGAACGGGTGCTCACTGGGGGGGTGCAACTGTTGCAGGTCGATCGGCTGCCCAAGGCCGCATCAGTCGACTTCACGGCATACCCCTGGCGCGATGAGGCAACGGAAGGCCCCTTGTGGCTGGTGCTCTGGAAGCCTCCTTTCGTGATCCAGGACTTCTATTACGGCTACCGTAACGAGAACATTCTGGCGTTGCAGAGGATGCTCAAGAAGCTCGGTTACTACTGGGGACCGGACGACGGGATGGTTGGTCCCGTCACGTGGCGTGCGATCAACAGCTTCCAGAAAGACATGAAGCTCAAGCGCACCATGTGGCCCGACCCTGAAACCGTGTTCTGGCTGAACGTCATGTCGAAGCAGGGTTGACGCGGCAGGACCGTTCTCGAAACGCCAAACCCTTCGCGAGGGGGGGACGGAAAGCCACGGGTCTCACAGAGACGGCCGGGCCACCGAAGGACGCCGCCGGCATAGACCAGGCTCGGCTTAATCCGAAGTTAGGTGGACCACATGGCTGCTCCAATTCGAATAGGCGACCTTCTTCGCGAAAAAGGGTTCATCGGCGACGAGCATATCCGCTACTCCCTGCAAGTGCAGCGGGTGACCAAGGAAAAGCTCGGCCAGGTGCTGACCCGCACGGGGCTCGTTTCCGAGTACGACCTCGTGTACACCGTCGCGCAGCAGCTGGGCATCGACTACGTCAAGCTCGACAGCATCCAGCCGGATTTCCAGCTCTTGAAGCGCTTCAACCGCAACACCTGCCTGGCCCAGCGCGTCTTCCCCTACGGGCAGACCGAGGACGGCGAGGTCGTGGCCGCCATCTCCGACGTGCCGGACCCGAAGCTGGACCAGTTCATCCTGCGCGCCACGGGCATGCGTCCCCGCTACGTCATGGCCGAGGAGTCGCGGGTCATCTCCGCGATCTACAACTTCTTCTATTTCCTGGAAAACCCCGTCGAGAAGCTGATGCAGCGCGAGGTCGGGATCATCGCGGCGGACACCAGCCGCACCGTGAGCCCGGACACGCTGATCAACTACATCCTGCTGCTGGCCGTGAAGCAGCGCTCCACGGACGTGCACCTGCGGCCCATGTCGCGCGGCATCGCCGTGGCCTTCCGCGTGGACGGCGTGATGGTCAACGTGGCCTTCCTGCCGCCGCAGCTCTCGCGCCTGGCGACCTCCATCAAGCTCCAGGCGGGCATGGACATCGCCGAGCAGCGCCTGCCCCAGGACGGCCGCTGGACGGCCAACCTGCTGGAGCGGCGCTACGACATCCGCGTCAGCTCCATCGTCACCCCCTTCGGCGAGAACATCGTCATGCGTCTTCTGTCCCAGGAGCGGGCCAGCTTCAGCTTCCCGGCCCTGGGCTTCCTGGAGGAGGACGTGGCGACCCTGGCGCGGATCTTCGACGAGCCCTTCGGCATCCTGCTGCTCACGGGCCCCACGGGTTCGGGTAAGTCCACCACGCTGGTGGCGGGCCTGACCTCCCTGGACCTGCTGGGCAAGAACGTGCTGACCGTCGAAAACCCCATTGAATACGTGGTGCCCCTGGCCCGCCAGACCCAGGTCAACGAGCTGGCCGGATACGATTTCTCCAACGCCATGCGCCACTTCCTGCGCCACGACCCCGACGTCATCCTGATCGGCGAAATGCGCGACCAGGAGACGGCGACCACGGCGCTCACCGCGGCGACCACCGGCCACATGGTGCTCTCCACCCTGCACGCCAACACGGCGCTGGGCGCCCTGCCGCGTCTGCAAGGCCTGGGCATGGACACCCAGATGCTCTCCGAGAGCCTCATCGGCGTGGTCAGCCAGCGCCTGGTGCGCATCATCTGCCCCCACTGCAAGGTCACCTACAAGGCCACCGAGGCCGAAAAGAAGTACCTCGGGGTGGACGTGGACGAACTGCACAAGGGCGAGGGCTGCGAGACCTGCAACCAGACCGGCTACATCGGCCGGACCCTGATATACGAAATCCTGGTGGTGGATCGGGATGTGCGCCAGGCCATGGAAAAGGACATCGAGCTGACCCAGCTCGAGGACATGGTCAAGCGCAAGGGATTCCGCACCATGTACGACATCGCGGTGATCAAGGTCCAAAAGGGCGACACCACGGTGGAGGAAATCCAGCGCGTGCTGGGCAAGACCAGGTACTAGCGGCGGCAACACCAGGACACAACGGACGTTATCGACATGGCATTCTTCCGGTTCAAGCTGCTCACCGCCAACGGACGCATCGACAGGGGAGTCGTCGACCTTCCCTTCAACGAGAACTCCCCGGCCATCCGCTATCTGGAACGCCAGGGAGGGGTGGTCATCGATATCCATCGCCTCGGGGCGATCATGTCCTGGCTCACCAAGTTGGTGACCCAGGGTTTCTCGCGCGTGAAGCGCCCCGATCTGGCTGAATTCTTCAACAACATGGCCATGCTCCTGGGTGCCGGCGTTCCTGTGCTCTCCGCGATGGAAGAGATCATGCAGGAGATCAAGAACCCGATGCTCATGATGACGCTCAAGTTCATGCGCACGGACATCGAGAGCGGCCAGACCTTCGGCGAGGCCCTGGCCCGCCACCCCAAGGTCTTCAACGCGCTCATCCAGTACATGTGCCGCATCGGCGAAGAAACGGGCATGCTCGACAAGATGTGTTCCCGTTCCGCCAAGCACTTGGAAAACATCGAAAAAATCGTCAGCGGCACCAAGCGCGCCCTGGTCTA
>CAYUIN010000008.1:0-14160 GCA_964444695.1 uncultured Desulfocurvus sp. | reverse complement strand
CAGGCCGCCCATTCGGGATTCTTAAGGGCGAAAGCCCTTAAGCCGCCGGAGGCAAGCGCCCGAGCCGATGAGCACCCGGCCAGCCATCTCCACCTCCCCCGCCGGGCGCCGCCCGTCCGTGTGCCTCAGCGGTCGGTGGCGAGCCTTAGGCCGAGGGTGATGAACAGGGCGCCGCTGGCGGCGGCGAGGGCCCGGCGGGAGCGGGCGAGGAGGGAGGCCACGGGGGGCAGGGAGACTGCGGCGGCCACGAAGGAGTACCAGGTGAAGCTGGTGGTTACGACCATGGCCACGGCCAGGGCCTTGAACCACAGCGGGGAGTCCGGGGGGATGGCCACGGCGAAGAGGCTGGCGAAGAAGGCGGCGGCCTTGGGGTTGGAGAGGTCGACGACGAGGCCGCGCCGGAAGGCCTTGCGGGCCGAGGGCATGTCGGACGGGCGGAGGGTTTCGTCTTCGCGTCCGCCGGTCAGCAGCATGCGCAGGCCGATCCAGACGAGGTAGGCCCCGCCGAGGATCTTGACGGCGGAGTAAAGCCAGGCGGCGAGGCGGAAGAGCACGCCCAGGCCCAGCAGGCTGCCTGCGGCCCAGAAGGCGGTGCCCACGGCGATGCCCAGGGCGGTCATCACCCCGGCGCGTCGGGACTGGGTGGCGGCGGCGTGTGCCGTGGCCAGGAAGTTGGGTCCCGGCAGCATCACGGCCAGCACCCAGACACCGGTCAGCGTGGCGAACTGCCACCATTGCGCTTCGTTCATGGCGGCAAGGCTATGCCGGGTCCCGGCGGGGCGTCAAGGGGCGCGGCGCGGCTCAGTCGTCCTCGTAGTCGAGGCAGTCGTTGGGGCAGTAGGCCATGGCCTTTTGGATGGTTTCCGGGTCCGCGCAGTCGTGCAGGGGCCGGACCTGTTCGTTGACGTCGTCCCAGGCGAAGAGTTCGGGGCACATTTCGATGCAGGCTTGGCAGCCGCTGCAATCGGGGTGGGATATGGAGTAGGGCTTGGCTTGGCTCATGGGTGTCCTCGCGGGTGCTCAGCCCTTGTCGATTTCCTCTTGCAGGCGCGCCAGGAGTGTGCGGCTCAGGGATTCGAGGGGCTGTATGTTCTGGATGGCCGTCTGGATGTCTCCGCTCCTGGCGGCGCTTTCCACGGCCAGGGCGGCCTCGCGGATGGCCGGTGCGCCGATGGTGGCCGAGGCGCCTTTGAGGGAGTGCGCGGTGCGCAGGATATTGTCGAGGTTGCCCTGGCCGGCGGCCTCGTTGATGGCGGCGAGCTTCTGGGGCAGGTCCTCGATGTAGACGCCGTAGAGCGTCAGCAGGAATTCCCGGTCTCCCTTGAGCCTTTCGAGGGTCGACTCCACGTCGAGAATGCCATGGTCGTTCGGAGTCATCCGTCCTCCAGGATCGGGTGCGGCGGGCAGGGTCTCAGCCGCCGTTTTACCACTCTACGCCAAGCGCGGGGCAATATCCAGCCTTGGCGGGAAGGGTCTTGGGAGGCGGTGAATTTCCGCCGTTTACGGGGCAATTCCTCATGGTTAGCGGCAATCGATTGGGAATTCCAAGAAAACGGGCATGTTGTGAAAGGGGGCGTTGATTGTATCGGAATTTTACTATATGTTTCATAGAGGTCCGTTCAGAAAGTTTCGCGTCACGACCGAGTACCGCCAGGTGCAAAGGGGACGATGCATGTATATTCGCTGTTGGGGAGCACGGGGATCGATTCCGGTTTCCGGCAAGCAGTATGACCGCTACGGTGGGGATACCACCTGCATGGAAATCCGCAACGCGGCGGACGACATCATCGTCGTGGACGCCGGTTCGGGCATGCGGCGGCTGGGCAATCATCTGCTGAAACAGGGGCGTTTCGAGATGACGCTCCTGTTCACGCATGCCCATTGGGACCACGTGCTCGGCCTGCCTTTTTTCAAGCCCCTGTACATGCCCTCGTCCAAGATCGACATCCACGGCTGTCCTTTCGACATGGAGGACCTGCTGGTCATATTGCGCAAGGTGATGCACGCCCCGTATTTCCCGGTGGAATACGACCAGCTCATGTCGCAGCGCACGCACACCGTGGCCTGCGGGCTGAACGAGATGATCGGCGAGATGCGCATCACCTCCATTCCGCTGAACCATCCCAACCAGGGCCAGGGCTACAAGTTCGAGGAAGGCGGCCGGAGCTTCGTGTTTTTGACGGACAACGAGCTGGATTTCGCGCACAAGGGCGGCCTGGGTTTTGCGGACTACCTGGAATTCTCGCGCGGGGCGGACCTGCTGGTGCACGACGCCGAGTATCTGCTGCAGGAGTACGAGAAGCTGACCCGGGGCTGGGGCCACAGCTATTATCTGCAGGCGTTGGACCTGGCCATCCAGGCCGAGGTGGGGGCCTTCGGTCTGTTCCACCACAACCAGGACCGCGACGACGACGCCGTGGACCGGATGGTGGAGGACTGCCGCAAGGTGGTGGCGGACAAGGGGCTGTCCATGGAAGTCTTCGCCCTGACGCAGTACCAGGAAATCATTCTCTAGCCGCGCCGGGCCGCTCGGCCCGTTTCTTGCTTTTTCTTCCGGGCGTGGGCCCCGTGCCGCAATCCGTTTCCCGGAGGTTCCGATGCCGCGCCTGATCATCATCGCCATATTGCTATGCATCCTGCCCGTCTGCGCCGTGGCCGCCGAGCGCGTGCTCGAGGCGGAGCACGTCTATGTGCTCGGCGAAAACGACACCCGGGCCGAGGCCCGTCGCATCTGCCTGCTGGAGGCCAAGCGCAAGCTGGTGGAGGAGGTGGGCACCTGGGTGCAGTCGCGCACGGAGGTGGGCAACCTGCAACTCACGCAGGACCAGATCCGCACGTTTTCCTCGGCCTTCGTGCGGGTGGAGGACTCGCGGGAGGAATTCTTCATGTCCGGGCAGGCGTTTGCCGTGCGGGTCTGGGTGCGGGCCGCGGTGGACCCGGAGGCCCTGGCCCCGCGCCTGGTGGACTACGCCTCTCGGCCCGACGCCCGCGCGCGGCTGACGCGCCTGGCGGACCAGGACGGCATGTTGCGCGACGAGGCCCTGGCGCCCGGGGCGGCGGCGCCCGTGCGCGAGCGCGCCCTGCGCAGCCTGGAGGAGCTGGAGGCGGAGAAGGCCCGCCTGCTGGAGGAGACCCAGCGCCTGGGCCAGGCCGCGCAGGCCGTGGTCAGCGCGGGCATGACCGAGGAGGAGGTCGTCTCCCTGCTGGGGCCGCCGCGCGTCAAAAAAGTGAACACGGCCATGGCCGTGACGTATGCCTGCCACAACTACGGCAAGGTCTGGGTGGTCTTCCGGGACGGTCTGGTGGCCTGCACGCGCAGCCGCCTGTCCTGGCGCCAGGACTACGGCGGGGACTGCCACTGCGCGGGCTCGCCCACGGAAGTTTTTTTCAAGTAGCCCGGCCCCCCGGGGCGCCAGGGGCGGCCCCGGACGCCGGCGGGCAGAATCTGCCGCTCGTCGCGGCGCGTTCCCGGAGCGGGGGACGCGCCGTTTTTGTTTGCGCAACCTGGCGGAATGCAAAGACAAGGCGCCCGAGTGGGGACGCGGGCGCCTTGCGGAGGAAAAGCTGTCGTTTCGTGCGTCAGCTTATGGCGCACAAGTAGCAGGAATCATGCCGCAAGTCACCAGGTGCCTGGGACGGGCCGTTTTTTCAGCCCGCGTGCTTGCTCAGGTAGTTCAGGAACTTGAGCCCGGCCTCGAATTTCGGATTGATCTGCAGCGCGGTCTCGATGTGCTTCAGGCACTCCAGGTCTTCGCCCTTTTCGAAGTAGACCCGGGCCAGGTTGAAGTGCAGGTGCTCGTCGCCGGGGTCCACTTCCAGGGCCCGGGTGTAGAAGCGGATGGCGTCCTCGTGCAGGCCCTGCTTGCGCAGGCAGATGCCGAAGGTGTTGAACTGCTTGCGCTGCTCCTCGCGGAAGGCGTCGTCGTTGTTGAGCAGGATGCCGATGACCTTGCGGACCTTGGCGAATTCGCCCTGTTCGGTGTACACGGCGCCCAGGCCGAGGTTGGCGCGGGCGTTCTGGTCGTCGACCATCACGGCCTTGAGGAATTCCTTTTCCGCCTGGGACAGAAGGCCCTGCTGGAAGAACTTTTCGCCGAGCTCGATCTTTTTCTGCAAGGACTTGAGGGCGGGCAGGGTGCGGGTCTCGTAGTAGCTGGGCTCGGGGTTGAAGTCGCGCATGAAGTCGCCCTTGGCCAGGGTGGTGCGCATGCCCGAGGGCACGTTGTTGGCGTTCAGGGGCTGGACCTCGTAGTCGTCGTTGCTCGTCCGCCGGGCGAACCAGTACGTCGTCTCCTCGTGGCCGCGCCGGGTCTGGCCGCTGCCGACGTCCTTGTGCTCCTTGCGGGAGTAGACTCCGAGAATCTGGGGATACATGCCGTGGGTCCTCGCTCGGGCTGGGCGCGTTAGTTCGCCGGGAGCCGCTTCTTGCAGTACTTGACGAATTTGGTCGCCACTTCGAGCTGCGGGTTGATGGCCAGGCACTGGTCGAGGTGGTGCAGGGTCGCCTCGCGTTCGCCCATGTCGAAGTAGACCCGGGCCAGGTTGAAGTGCAGGTTCTCGTCGCGGTCGTTGAATTGCAGGGCCTTGAGGTAGTAGTCCAGGGATTCTTCCAGCAACCCCTGCTTGCGCAGGCTCATGCCCAGGGTGTTGAAGCGTTCGCGCTGCGCCTCCTGGAAGGTCTCGTCGTTGGCCAGCAGGATGTTCAGGACCTTCTTGACCTTCTGGAATTCCTTTTTTTCCGAATACACGGCGCCCACGCCGAGGTTGGCCGGGATGTTCAGTTCGTCGATCATCAGGGCCTTGAGAAAGGCCTTTTCCGCTTCGTCCAGGCGGCCCATGGCGAAATGCGCGTCGCCCTCGTCGATCTTCTTCTGCAGGGACTTCATGGCGGGCAGGGTGTTGCGCTCGTAGTACGCGGCTTCCGGGGCGTACTGGGCCATGAATTCGCCCTTGCCCAACTGGCTGCGCACGCCGGAGGGCACGTGGGCGGCGTTGAGCGGCTGGACCTCGTACAGGTCGTCGCCCAGGCGGCGGGCGTACCAGTAGGTGGTCTGTTCGTAGGAATCCCTGGTGGTTCCGGCGCCGACCACGCCGGCGGTGCTTTTGGCGAAGACACCCAGAATCTGCGGGTAGACGGACATGCCAGCTCCTTCGTACATGCGGGGTCAAGGCCCCACCCTAGCGAAAAAATAGAGGGATTGCCAGCGCCGGAGGCGAATCGGCGGCTCCCCGGCGCTCAGCCCAGGGGCAGCCAGATGGATTCGGGCGCCGCCTTGCCGTCGGCCCGGGCCAGGGACACGGTGAACACCGCGTTGTCGCCCTCGCGGGTCATGGTCATCACCCCGCCCATGCGCTGCACCATGCTGTAGCAGTTGGGCATGCCGAAGCCGCCGTCCTCGTAGGGCAGGTACAGGCGGTCGGGGTCGATGTCGCGCAGGTCGCGCAGCTGGTAGTCGAAGGACGCGCAGACCGACTCGCCGGACTCGAAGGTGCGGATGTTCACACCGCCGCCCCGGGTCAGGGCCCGGGCCGTGTCCTGGATGAGGATGGAAAACACCCGGCCCAGGACCTCGGTATCGGCCATGACCTGGGGCAGCCCGGGCTGGAACAGGGCCTGGACGTCGATGTCCTCCGCACGCAGGCCCGAGGCGAAACGCTCCACGGCCTGGGCCAGCACGGCGGCCATGTCCGTGGGCCGGACCTCCACGGTCAGCGGGCTGAGGTAGCCCCGGATGCGGTCCAGCAGGTTTTCCAGGCGGCGCGACTCGCGCAGGATGATCTCCGTTTCCGGGAAGTCCGGGGCCTTGGCCGAGAGCCTGCGGGCGAAGCCGCCGATGGACATCAGCGGGTTTCTGATCTCGTGGGCCATTTCCTCGGAGATGGCGCCGATGGTCCGCAGCTTCTCGTCCATCAGCCGCGAATGCTCCATGTACACGCGCTCGGAGATGTCCATGAACACCCCGTCCAGCACGCGGCGCTCGCCGGGCCCGGGATGGGCGGGCATGGTCTTCAGGATGCCGTGGACGTCGAACCCCGTGCGGTGCACCAGGCGGCACTGCACGGACAGCGGGTAGGCGCTGTCGAAGGCCCGGGACAGGACCTTGCGCACGCGCCCCCGGTCCTTCATCCGCACGCGGGACACCAGCCAGTTCTGGGCGCCCACGGCCTCGTCCGGCCCGAAGCCGAGCATCGGCTCCACGGCGCGGTTGATGAATTCCAGGTCGTGGTCCTGGCGCAGGCGGAAGATGAGCAGCGGGACGTTCTGGATCAGGGTGGAGTAGCGGCTCTCCGCCAGGGCGGCGCGCCGCCGCAGGGCCAGGCGCTCGTGGAAGCGGGACAGGCAGAGCTTCATGGACTGCGGCGTGAAGGGCTTGACCAGGTAGTCCGAGGCCCCGAGCTGCAGGGCGCGGATCACGCGCCCGGTGTCCGCCGCGCCGGAGATGAACACCAGCTCCATGCCCGGCCATTTCTCGCGCAGCCGGGCCGCCAGCTCCAGGCCGTCCATGTCCGGCATGACCACGTCCACGAAGGCCAGCACCGGGGGCGGGCCCTCGGCCTCCAGGGCGTCGGCCCCGCGCATGTGGGACTCGGCGGCGAAGCCCTCGTCGGTTAGGAGCATCGCCAGGGCCATGCTCGTGGTGGGGTCGTCGTCCACCACCAGGGTGCGCAGGGTATGGAAATTTTCGTAGCTGTCCACAGAGGCTCCGGGGGGGGCGGTGTGCCCTCGGCACGGATTACACCATGAGGGCCACGGCGTTGCAACCGCTTTCCCGGTTTCCGAGCGGCTGGAAAAAAGGCCCGGGGCCGGGTATGCTCCGTGCACGACGCACGAACCAACCAGCGAGGTGGGCGATGAAGGAGCGAGTGGGATTTCTGGGCCTGGGCATCATGGGCCGGGCCATGGCCGAAAACGTCCTGCGCAGCGGCTATCCGCTGACGGTCTACAACCGCACCAGGGAGCGGGCCTCCATCCTTGCGGAGCTGGGGGCCACGGTGGCCGCCACCCCGCGCGAGGCGGCCGCCGCCTCGGACGTGGTGGTGGTCATGCTCACCGGGCCCGAGGCCGTGTACGGCCTGCTGACCGGCGAGGACGGCGCGGCGCGCGGCCTGAAGAAGGGCGCGATCTTCGTGAACATGAGCACCATCTCCCCGGCGTACGCCCGGGAGATCGCGGGGGGCCTCAGGCCGCTGGGCGTGCGCTACGTGGACGCCCCGGTCTCCGGCACCAAGCGCCCGGCCGAGGAGGGCACCCTGACCATCCTCGCGGGCGGGTCCGATGCGGACCTGGACGCCGTGGAGCCGCTGCTGCTGACCATGGGCAAGCGCGTGGTGCGCTGCGGCGGCGTGGGCCAGGGCTCCATGGCCAAGATGTCCATCAACCTGCTGCTGGCGACGATGTTCACCGGCCTGGCCGAGGCCCGGGAGTTCGCCCGGCGCGGCGGGCTGGACGAGGCCGCCCTGTGGGAGACCATCGAAAGCGGCCCCCTGGCCTGCGGGATGTTCGCGGCCAAGCGCGAGATGCTGGAGAGCGGCTACTACCCGGCGCAGTTCCCCCTGAAGCACATGGGCAAGGACCTCAAGTACATCGTGGACACGGCCTACGAGACCGGGGCCGCCGTGCCCCTGGGCGCGGCCCTGCAACAGCTGTTCGCCGTGGGCAGGGCCCGGGGCCTGGGGGACATGGACTTCAGCGCCGTGGCCAAGGTCCTGGCCGAACTGGGCGGCGCCAAGGAAGGCTGCTAGGCGCGGGGGCGGTCCATGGGCGCGTACGGGGGACATCCGCGCGAGGGCGCGGCGCGGCTGGTGCTGGGCCTGGGGCTGGCGGTCTTCGCGGCGGCCACGGCGGGCATGGCCCTGCGCCTGGAGCCCTTCTTCACCTGGTACTTCCTGTTCGCCTGGTGGCCGTTCATCGCCGTGGGCGAGTCCTCGTTGCTGCTCATGGGCGGCTACTCGGAGCCCTGGGAGCGCCCGGGACGCTTCGGGGCGCTGTGCGCCCTGTCCGTGGCCCTGTGGCTGGGATACGAGGTCCTGAACTTCCGCCTGGGCAACTGGCATTACCTGGGCCTGCCGCACTCGCTGCCCGCGCGCTGGGCCGGATACGCGGCGTCCTTCGCCACGGTGCTGCCCGGGCTGTCCGTGACGCGGCGGCTGATCGAGTTCACCGGGGCCTTCGAGGGGGCGCGCTGCGCGCCCTGGACCGTGGCCCGGCGCCTGGGCCCGGCGGCGGCGGCGGCGGGGCTGGCCTGCCTGGGGCTGGCCATGGCCTGGCCGGGCTGGTGCTTCGCCCTGGTCTGGGCCGCGGCGCCGCTGCTGCTGGAGCCCTGGCTGCGGGCCCGGGGCGGGCGCTCCCTGCTCCGGGACCTGGCCCTGGGCCGCCCGCGCCACGCGTACACCACGCTGCTGGCCGGGCTGGTCTGCGGCGGGCTCTGGGAGTGCTGGAATTTCTGGGCCGGGGCCAAGTGGTTCTACACCGTGCCCCTGGTGGGCGAGCTTCGGCTGTTCGAGATGCCGGTCTTGGGCTTCATCGGCTTCCCGCCCTTCGCCCTGGGCTGCTACGCGGCGGCAGGGGCCATGGACCTGGGCCTGGAGCGCCTGGCGCGGCTGCCCGCCGGGGCGCGGCGCGCGGCCTGGGCGGCGCTGGCCGTGGCCTGGCTGGCCTTCGCGGCCTGGGCCATGGCCGGGCTGGACGCGCACACGGTGGCGGCGTTGCGCTAGGGCTGGCGGCGGTCGGAGCGGGGCGGCTCAGCCCCGGCGGGCCCGGAGCAGGCGCGGCGTGCGCGCCGCCGTGCCCAGGGCGATGCCGCCCACGATGCAGGCCCCGGACAGGGCGTGGACCCAAGTCACGGGCTCGCCCAGCAGGACCGCCGCTTCCAGGCCGCTGAACAGCGGCAGCGAGAAGTAGATCAACCCCGCCAGGTTCGGCCCGGCCAGTTCCACGGCCCGGCCCCACAGGAAATACGCCGCCAGCGAGGCCCCGATGCCGATGTACAGCACGGCGCCCACGACCTTGGGCGTCAGCTGCGCGCCGCCGGGCGGCAGGCCCGCCGCCTCCCACAGGGCCCAGGGCACGAGCAGCGCCGCCCCGGTGAGGAACGTCGCCGCCAGCATCGCCCGCTGACTGACGTCCGCCGGGCGGCGCCGGATCAGGATGCTGTAGCCCGCGAAGAGCAGCGCCGCGCAGAGCGTCACCAGGTCGCCGGGATTCAGGGACAGGCCGATCAGGCGCGCGGGGTCCCCGCCGCTGATCAGCAGCAGCACCCCCGCCGTGGCCGCCACGGAGCCGACGATCCCGCGCCCGCTGGGCCGCTCGCCCAGCAGCACGGCGGCCAGGATCATGATGAACACCGGGATGAAGGTCGAGATGAGGGCCATGTTCAGGGTCGCGGTGGTGCGCCCGGCGATGTACAGCAGGGTGTTGAACAGCGTGACGCCCAAGAGCGAGGCGGCCAGGACGTAGCCCCGGCTGCGCAGGATGGCCGCGCGCTCGCGGACGAGCGGCACCAGGCCGATGGGCAGCACGGCCAGGGAGGCCACGGCCCAGCGCAGCAGCGCCAGGCGCACGGGCGGGAAGCTCTGCCCCAGGTCGCGGGCGATGACGAAGTTGCCGGACCAGATGATGGTCGCGGCCAGGGCGCAGGCGCTGCCCGCGAGAATGGCGCGGCGGTCGGGAATGGGCATGGCGGAGAGGGGGGTTATTTGTGGCCGCAGGTGGCCAGGATGCGTTGGATGAGGTCCGTGGTGGCGTAGCCGGGCAGCAGCGGCAGGGACAGGACTTCGCCGCCCAGGCCCTGGACCACGTCGCGGCCCACGATGTTCTCCACGCTCCAGTCCCCGCCCTTGACGAGCACCTCGGGGCGCACCTCGCGGATCAGTTCCAGGGGCGTGTCCTCGCCGAAGCCGGTCACGAAGTCCGTGCAGGCCAGGGCGGCCAGCACGAACATCCGCTCGGCCAGCGGGTTCACGGGGCGGGTCGGGCCCTTGAGGCGGCGCACGGAGGCGTCGGAATTGACGCCCACCACCAGCAGGTCGCCCCGGGCCCGGGCCCGGGCCAGCAGGTCGGCGTGGCCGGGGTGCAGGATGTCGAAGCAGCCGTTGGTGAACACCACGCGGCGCCCGGCGCGCACGGCGTCCAGGCGCGCGGGCAGCGCGGCGCGGTCCACGATCTTGGCGTGGGCCAGGGGATTTTCGGGGGCGGGGCTCACGGGCGCACCTTCAGGCCGCGGCTCTCGCCGAAGACCAGCAGTTCCAGCCACTCGATGGCGAAGTCCAGGCGGGCCTGTTCGTCGTCCAGGACGGCGGCCCGCCGCTCCGCGTTCAGCTCCAGGCGATTGAGCAGCCCGGTGTCGCGGATGAAATTCCCGAAATTGTCCAGCTGGTACAGGGCCAGGGCCGCCATGTTGGCGTGGCGCGGGTCGATGGGCCGCCCCGTGGCCTTGATGCGGGCCAGGAGCTGCATGAAGCGGTCGTTGGCCGCGTTGTACACGGCCAGCTCCTGGTCCGCCAGCCAAGTGGCCGGGGTGAAGGTGCTGGCCTCCTTGAAGCCCTTGCAGTGCGGCTCGCGGACCACGAAGAACCGCTCGCGCACGCCGCCGTCCTCTCCGGGGCGGGTGGCCCGGCCCAGGGGGTAGGTGCGGCAGGCCGAGGGCCGGTCGGGGTACACGGTGCAGCCCTTGTCGCTGACGAAGGGGCAGGAGCGGCGCTTGTCGTCGCGCATGCGCAGGCGCAGCAGCGGCAGGCCCGTGTCCGGCGCCAGGGCCACGTGGGCCCGGGTGCGGAGGAAATCGTTGCTGGACAGGCCCATGTGGCGGCGCAGGCGCAGCACGTCGTAGGGCGTGAGCATCAGGGTCAGGTCGCCGCAGCAGGCATTGAAGCAGGGCACGCCCGGGTGGCAGGCGAACTGGAACTCCTGGTCCGGGGCCAGCTCGGGCAGCCGGTCCAGGAATTGCTGCGTGGCGTCGTGGTCGTTCATGGGCTCTCCTTGGTGCGCTCACCGGCGGCATCCCACGCGGGGCGGGCAAAGTCAAGAAGCCGCGCCCCGCGCCGGTCTCCGCGCCGGCCTCGGGCAGCCCCCCCGGGCAGCCCCCGGGGCAGCCCCCGGGGCGGGAAAATCGCGCGGCGGCGGCCCGTGTTGCCCGCCCCCCCTTGCGGCGACGGGCGCGATGCGCTATCTTGTGCGAATACGTCAACGATTCCAACGGAGTCTTTCATGAAGTCCACCGCCGCCCTGATTCTCGGCTGCCTGCTGGCCGTTCTCGTCGCCGCCTGCGGCCCCAAATCCAACCTCGTGCCCCTGGAATACATCCCCCTGCAACACGCCCAGGGCCTGTGCGCGCACCCGGTGGCCGTCGGCCCGTTCCTGGACATGCGCCCGGAGAAGAACCTCGGCCGCGACGAGACCCACGTCCTGTATCCCGCCGGGGGCAGTGTTGAGGCCTGGGTGGCGGACGCCTTCGTCCAGGAGCTGGCCGCGCGCGGCTGCGAGGTCGCCGCGTCCGACCCGGCCTCGCCCTTCAACCCCGAGCAGGCCCTGGCGGGCGAGGTGACACGCCTGGCCGTGGTCCGCGACGGGTTCAAGTACACCGTGGACATGGAGCTGGCGGTGAAGCTCCTGCGCGGCACGGACATGGTCTTCCACAAGGTCTACGCGGGCCGCTGGGAGGACACCTTCGTGACCCCGTCCGAGACCCGCTTCCGCGACCTGCTGCGCGCGGCGCTGCAGGAGACCGTGGGCCGCGCCCTGGCCGACCTGCGGCTGCAACTGGGCGGCGTGTAGCCCCCCGCCGGGCGTGCCGGGCCGGGCCGCCAAGCTCCAGGAGAGGCCATGCATCCCGATGCCACGATCCTGCGATCCTTCCGCCGTACCGCGCTGCTGCTGGCAGGGCTGGTGCTGGTGGCGGCGCCGCTGGAACTGCTGCTCGTGCGCCAGCTCTCGCAGGCCTACGTCCGCAGCACGGAGCGCGAGGTGCGCGAGCGGGTGCGCCAGGTGGTCACCGTGGCGGCCAAGGGCTTCCAGGGCACGGCGGACGCCGTGGCGCGCGGCGAGCTGACCCGCGCCCAGGCCCTGGACTCGGTGATCCGCGCCCTGGACCACATGACCTACGAGGACGAGGCCGGGCTGAACTACGTCTTCCTGATGGCCGACGACGGGACGCTGCTGATGCACCCGCTGCGCACGGACCTCGTGGGCAAGAACCTGCTCGGGAATCGCGACTCCGCCGGGACCCTCCTGGCCCGCGACATGACCGATGCCGCCCGGCGCGGCGGCGGGTTCGTGCGCTACCTCTACCCGCGCACCCGGGGCGGCCCGGAGGAGGAGAAGCTGGCCTACGTGCAGCCGCTGCCGGGGCTGGGGGCCTTCCTCTGCTCGGGCGCGTCCATGGCCCGGCTGCGCGCCAGCCAGGAGCGCTTCCAGGCCCGGGCGGACCTTGTGGGCCTGGGCTGCCTGGCGCTGCTGGCGCTGCCCATGGGCCTGGCCCTGCGCTCCGGCCACCACCGGGCCCGCGCCCTGGCCGAGGAGATGCGCCGGGGCGACCAGGCCCGGGCCGCGCTGGACCAAAGCGCCTCGCGCCTCACGGCCCTGTTCGAGGGCGCGGACATGGTGGCCCTGGTCCTGGCGGACGACGCCCTGCCCGAGCCGGTGGTGGTGGAGTGCAACCCCGGCGCGGCGCGGATGTTCGGCCTGCCGCGCGAGGAGATCACGGGGCGCCCGCTGTCCGGGCTGTTCGGGCCCAGCGGGCGCGAGTCCCTGCGCGCCTGGCTGGCGGGCCTGCCCGCCGGGGGAGTGCCCGAGGCCGCCGAACGCGAGCTGGCCCGCGCCGGGGGCGAGGCCTTCCCGGCCATGGCCGAGCTGGCCCCGATCCTCGGGCCCCAGGGGCACACGGGCGTCCTGCTCACGGCGGTGGACATCACCCAGCGCAAGCACTCCGAGGCCGTGACCTACCTCATGTACCGCATCTCCAACGCGGTGCACGCCACGCGCGACCTGCGCCACCTCTACGAGACCATCCACGGCATCTTCATCGAGGCCATGGGCGCCGCCAATTTCTTCATCGCCCTGCTGGACGAGGAGCGCGACCGGCTGGTGTTCCCCTATTTCAAGGACGAGCGCGACGGGCAACTGTCGGAGATCCGCAACATCTCCGACCCCGGCACGTCGAGCCTGACCCTGGAGGTCATCCGCAGCGGGGAGCCGCTGATGATGACCCGCGAGCAGATGCTGCGTCGCCGCGAACAGACCGGGCTGACCCCGGTGGGCACCATGTCCCGCATCTGGCTCGGCGTGCCGCTCAAGGTCCGGGGCAAGGTCATCGGGGCCATGGCCGTGCAGGACTACGGCGACTCGGCCTACTTCACCAGCGAGGACGTGGGCCTGATGCAGGCCGTCTCGCAGCAGACGGCCCTGGCCATCGAGCGCAAGATGGACGAGGAGGCCCTGCACGCGGCCACCCGCCGGGCAGAGGCGGGCTCGCGCTCCAAGTCCGAGTTCCTGGCCAACATGAGCCACGAGATCCGCACCCCGCTCAACGGCATCCTGGGCATGGCCGAGCTGACCCTGGACACGGAGCTGGACGCCGAGCAGCGCGCCAACCTGGAGATGCTGCGCGACTCGGGCCGGGCGCTGCTCGGCGTGCTCAACGACATCCTGGACCTTTCGCGCATCGAGGCCGGGCGCCTGGAACTGCTGGCGGAGCCCTTCGACGTGCGCCGCCTGCTGCGCTCGGTGTCGGAGATCTTCGGGGTGGAGGTGCGGCGCAAGGGCATCGCCCTGGACCTGGACGTGGACGAGGACGTGCCCCCGGGAGTGAGCGGGGACTCGGGACGGCTCAGGCAGGTCCTGGTGAACCTGGTGGGCAACGCCGTGAAGTTCACGGACCGGGGCGGGGTCACGGTGCGCGTGCGCCGCGAGGCCATGGGCCCGGCGGCGGGGCCCCGGGCGGGGGCGGACGTGCCGGGCGCGCCGGTGATCCTGCACTTCGAGGTGCGCGACACGGGCTGCGGCATCCCGCCGGAAAAGCAGGCCGAAATCTTCGAGAGCTTCCGCCAGGCCGACGGCTCGGCCCAGCGTCGCTACCAGGGCTCGGGCCTGGGTCTGGCCATCTCCAAACGCCTGGCGGAGATGATGGGCGGCGGCATCACCGTGCGCTCCGAGCCGGGCCGGGG
>CAYUIN010000007.1:0-14759 GCA_964444695.1 uncultured Desulfocurvus sp. | reverse complement strand
GCAAGGACGGCGGCGAAGGCCGTCCGTATCCTCGCAAGGACGGCGAGGGCCGCCCCTATGAGCGCCGGGACGGCGGCGAGGGCCGCGCCTACGACCGCGACTCCAAACCCCCGCGCAAGTTCGACCGCGAGGGCGGCGAGGGCCGTCCGTACGAGCGCGACCGCGACCGTGGCGACAAGCCCGCGCGTCCGTACGACCGCGAGGGCGGCGAGGGCCGCAAGTACGACCGCGCCGGAGGCGGCGAGGGCCGCCCGTTCGACCGCGACTCCAGGCCGCGCGACCGCAAGCCCGGACGCGAGTTCGTGCCCGGCAAGAAGCCCTTCCCCGGCGGCCGGGGCTCGTCCCTGACCCAGGAACTCGTGGACCTGGAATTCGACATCGCCAACATGCTCGCCAGGCGCACCCAGCTCCTGGCCCGCGCCGCCCGCACCCGGGCGGACAAGGGCCTGTCCATCGCCGACGCCAACCAGGAACGCGCCCTGCGCCGGGCCTGGGACGTGGTGGCCGGTCGCGAGGGCCTGGACGTTTCGCCGCTGCGCGGCATCTTCACCCTGGCCAACGGCCTGGCCTATTCCCAGGCCACCCGGCCCGACATCGCGGCCAAGCCGTTCTATCTTTCCCCGCACCTCAGAGGCGGGGTGGACCTGACCCTGGCCGGGCCGCGCTCCCTGGTGCGCACCCGCCTGCTGGCCGTGCTGGCCGCCGCCACGGGCTCCGAATGCACCCTGGCCCCGGTGGTCCTCAACGACCCGCTGGTGGAGCTGGTCAAGGCGCTGAACAGCGCGGGCTCGCTCCTGGCCTGGGAAGGCACCGTGCTGCGCTGCCAGGGCGGCCGCCCGGCCCTGGTGGACAAGACCGTGTTCGCTGGCTCGGACCCGCTGAACATGTACCTGCTGCTGGCCCTGGGCCTGCCCCAGGTGGGACGCATGACCTTCACCGGCGGCGCGGCCCTCAAGGTCCAGGACCTGGGCCCGGCCGCGGCCGTGTTCACCGGCCTGGGCGCCCGGCTCACGGCCCTGGAGCCCTACGCCCCCGGCCTGCCCGCCCGCCTGGAGAGCGCGGGCATGAACCACGACGCCTGCGTGCTGCCCGACGACTTCCCGGCGCGCGCCGCCCTGGCCCTGGCCGTGGCGGGCTGCCTGTACCCGCGCGGGCTGCGCATGAGCTGGGGGCCACAGTGGTCCGGCGCACCGCTGTTGGCCCACGCCGTGGCCGTGCTGGGCGCCTGCGGCGTGCCCTGCGAGCTGGGCGAGGACTTCTTCGCCGTGCAGCGCAAGACCCCCGTGCTGCCCGAGGCCGTGAGCGACGCGGCCCTGCCGCTGGACCCGCTGCTGAGCGGCGTGCTGCTGGGCCTGCCGCGCCTGTGCGGCGGGCGCGTGGCCCTGTCCGGCGCCTGGCCCGAGGGCGAGGCCGAGGCCGACGCCGTGGCCGCGCTGCTGCGGGCCGCGGGCCTGGAACTGGACATCTCCGAGGCGGGCGTGGCCGCGACCCCGGGCACCTGGCCCGAGGCCGTGGACCTGGACGCCACCCGGCCCGAGCTGGTGCCCCTGGCCGTGGCCCTGGGCCTGGCCGCGCCCGGCGACGCGCGCATCGCCATCGAGGAGCAGGCGGACACCGCCACCGCCGAGATCGTGGCCGAGCGCGCGGGCCGCTTCGCCCGCGTCAAGCCCGGGCGGATCGTGCTCGTGGCCGGGCGCAACGCCGTGGAGTGGGTGGACCCGGAAAAGCGCATGTCCAGCCCCTCCCCGCTGTGGACCCTGGCCCTGTCGCTGATTTCCGTGCTCACGCCGAACATCGGCCTGGCCAACCCCGGCGGGCTGTCCGAGCTGTGGCCCGGCTACCTGAGCCTGTTCGCCGACGATTTCAAGCCCAAGGAAAAGGAGCCTGAAGACGATGACGGAAAAAAGAAGGGACGCAGAATCCGCATCTCCTGACGACGAGGTGGCGGCGCTGACCGCCGAGCGCGAGGCCTTCCAGGTCCGCCAGGAAGAGGTGGTCATCCAGATCCGCCAGCTGCGCGAAGCCGAGGACCCGGCCACCGGGACCTACTACGCCCAGGAAATCTTCACCCTCTCGCAGGAGAAGCTGCGCCTGGAAGCCGAGATAGACATACGGGGCCGTAAAATACGGCGCCTTACCATGCCCGACGCCCTGCACGGAATGCTGCAATAATTCATGCCCGGCGGACTGCCTGCCCCCGCCGCGAGGACCCCGACCATGCCCATGAACCTGACCCGCAAGATCATCGCCGCGCACCGCGTGAGCGGCGAGATGACGCCCGGCGCGGAAGTCGCGCTGCGCATCGACCAGACGCTGACCCAGGACGCGACGGGCACCATGGCCCACCTGCAGTTCGAGGCCATCGGCGTGCCCCGCGTGCGCACGGAACTCTCCGTGAGCTACGTGGACCACAACACGCTGCAGATGGGCTTCCGCAACCCGGACGACCACCGCTACCTGCGCACCGTGGCCGCCAAATACGGCATCGTCTTCTCCCCGGCGGGCACCGGCATCTGCCACCAGCTGCATCTGGAGAACTTCGCCCGGCCCGGGCGCACGCTCATCGGCTCGGACAGCCACACGCCCACGGCGGGCGGGGTGGGCTCCCTGGCCATGGGCGCGGGCGGCCTGTCCGTGGCCCTGGCCATGGCGGGCGAGCCCTACGTCATCGCCATGCCGCAGGTCGTCTCCGTGCGCCTGGAAGGGGCGCTTGGCGGCTGGGCCTCGGCCAAGGACATCATCCTGCATCTGCTGGGCGAGCTGACCGTCAAGGGCGGCGTGGGCAAGGTCATGGAGTTCACGGGCCCGGGCGTGGCCACGCTGACCGTGCCCGAGCGCGCCACCATCACCAACATGGGCGCGGAGCTGGGCGCCACGACGTCCATCTTCCCCAGCGACGAGCGCACCCGCCTGTTCATGGCCGCCATGGGCCGCGAGGACGAGTGGCAGGAGCTGGGCCCGGACGCCGGCGCAGAGTACGACGAGGAGATCGTCATCGACCTCGCCGCCCTGGAGCCGCTGGTGGCCGCGCCGCACATGCCCGACGTGCGCATGACCGTGCGCGAGCTGGCCGGGACCAAGGTCGACCAGGCCGCCATCGGCTCCTGCACCAACTCCTCCTACGCGGACCTGAAGACCGTGGCCCTGATGCTCTCGGGCGAGCGCATCAGCCCGGCCACGGACCTGTTGGTCTCCCCGGGCTCCAAGCAGGTGCTGACCATGCTCGCCGCCGAGAACCTGGTGGAGCCGATGCTGGCCAGCGGCGCGCGCCTTCTGGAGTGCACCTGCGGCCCGTGCATCGGCATGGGCGGCTCGCCGGTCTCGGCGGGCGTGTCCGTGCGGACCTTCAACCGCAACTTCGAGGGCCGCAGCGGCACCCAGGACGCCCAGGTCTACCTGGCCAGCCCGCAGACCGCCGCCATGTGCGCCCTGCGCGGCGAGTTCACGGACCCGGCCACCTGGGGCGAGCCCCCGGCGCGGCCGGAATTTCCGGCCGACGTGCCCTCCATCCGCCACCTCTTCGTGTTCCCGCCCGAGGACGGCACCGGCGCCGAGATCCTGCGCGGGCCGAATATCGTCGCCCTGGAGCGCTTCGAGGCCCTGGCCCCGGTCATCGAGACCGGCGTGGCCCTGAAGGTCGGGGACAACATCACCACCGACCACATCCTGCCCGCCGGGGCCCAGATCACGGCCCTGCGCTCCAACATCCCGGCCATCAGCGAGTACATCTTCTCGCGCGTGGACGCTGGCTTCGTGGCGCGCATCAAGGCCGCCGGACACGGCGTCATCGTCGGCGGCGAGAACTACGGCCAGGGTTCGAGCCGCGAGCACGCGGCGCTGGGCCCGCGCCACCTGGGCGTGAAGGCCGTGATCGTCAAGTCCCTGGCCCGCATCCACCGCGCGAACCTGGTGAACTTCGGCATCCTGCCGCTGCTGTTCGTCGATCCGGCGGACTACGAGGCCCTGGCCGAGGGCGCGGCGGTGCGCATCGACACCACGGCCATCACGGCGGGCGGCGAGTGCGGCCTGCAGGTGGACGGCGCCGGGATGGTAATGGTCCGAAATGATTTGACGGAAAACGAACTGGCTATTATTCAGGCAGGCGGTCTCCTGAACGCCGTGCGCGCCGCCGCCGGGGCCTGAGGCCGGACACTTTGAACCCAAGTCTGGAGATGCCATGCTAGACGGATTGCGACAGAACGCCGGGTCCTGGATCATCAAAATCCTGTTCCTGGTCATCATCCTGGCGTTCATCCTGGCCTACGGTTCGGGCAGCCTGAACCGCACCGGCAGCGGGGTGCTGGCCTACGTGGACGAGACGCCCATCCTGATCAAGGACTTCGAGCGCCAGTACGAACAGGACGTGCGTTTCGTGCAGAGCCAGATGCCCAACCTCAAGAGCGAGGACCTGGCCGGTCTGGACATCAAGCAGGCCACCCTGGCCAAGATGGTCAACACCGTGCTCGTGGAGCGCGAGGTGGACCGCCTGGGCCTGGCCGTGAGCGACGCCGAACTGGCCGGGTTGATCCGTTCCAACCCGCAGTTCTGGAACGACAAGCGCAACTTCGACGAGTCGTACTACGACCGCGCCGTGCGCTCCCAGGGCATGACCCCGGCCCAGTACGAGGACTCCACCCGCCGCCGCATCCTGCAGGACAAGCTGATGCGCCACGTGGGCGGGGCCGTCCAGGTCCACGACCAGGAAGCCCGCGACCTGTTCCTGTTCGGTCAGGAGAAGGTCAGCGTGGACTACCTGGTGTTCCCCTGGGCCGACTTCGCCGCCGGGGTGAACCCCACGCAGCAGGAGATCGAGACCTACTACGCCGACAACCAGGACCGCTTCAAGCGCCCGGCCACGGCGGGTTTCAACCTGCTGCTGTTCTCCCCCGCCGCCCTGGCCGCGCGCCAGACGGTGGACGACGCCGAGGTGCGCGCCTACTACGACAAGCACCAGGGTGAGTTCGACAGCCCCGAGACCGTGCATGCGCGCCACATCCTGATCAAGACCCCGGCCGACGCCAAGGGCGCCGATGCCGAGAAGGGCCGCAAGCAACTGCTGAAGCTCAAGGCCCGCCTGGCCCAGGGCGAGACGTTCGAGGCCCTGGCCAAGAAATACTCCGAGGGCCCGAGCAACGTGCGCGGCGGCGACCTGGGCTGGTTCGCCAAGGACGCCATGGTCGCGCCCTTTGCCGAGGCCGCCTTCGCCCTGGCTCCCGGTGAGGTCAGCGACCCGGTGCGCACCGAGTTCGGCTGGCACCTGATCCAGGTCGAGGAGCGCCGCGAGGCGGGGCTGGAGTCCTTCGAGGACGCCGCCCCCGGCATCCGCCGCCAGCTGGCGGAGGAAAAGGCCGCCGAGGCCATGGCCGACACCCTGGACCTGGCCATCGGCCGCCTGGTGGCGGGCGACAAGCTGGCCCAGGTGGCCGAGAGCCTGGGCCTGACCCTGCAGCCCACGCCCGCCGTGCCCCTGGCCGTGCTCACCCAGCGCATGGGCATCGATCAGGACAGCGCGGACATGCTCTTCCATCTGGTCCCCGGCCAGGCCACGGAGATTCCCGTGGAGATCGAGGAAGGCTCGCTGCTGGCCGAGAAGACCGTGGACAACCCCGAGGGCGTGGCCCCGCTGGAGCAGGTGAAGGACGCCATCGTCGAGGCCCTGCGCCGCGACGCGGGCATGAAGCTGGCCCGCGAGAAGGCCGCCGAGGTCCTGACCGAGATGGGCGGCGGCGAGCTGCCCGCCAAGTACGCGGCCAAGGTCAAGACCAGCGAGCCCTTCCAGCGCAACGGCAACGTGCCCGAGCTGGGCATGAACCCGACCCTGGTGGAGGAGGCCTTCGCGGCCAGGCAGGGCGCCTGGCTGGCCCAGCCCCACGCCGTGAACAACGGCTTCGCCCTGGTCCGCCTGCACGAGCGCATCCTGCCCCCGGACGAGGTCTGGGAGCAGGCCAAGCCGACGATCATCGCCCAGATCCGTCAGTCGCGGCAGCAGGAGATGTTCAAGGCCTACCTGATGGACCTGCGCGACAAGGCCGAGGTCGGCATCGTGGCCCCCAAGGTCATGGAAAACAACTAGACCCCGCGCCCCGCAAAGACGCCACAAGGCCCGTCCGGATCCAGTCCGGGCGGGCCTTTTTCTTTGCCTGCGGGGCGCGCTAGATGTCCGCCACTTCCTTGGGCGGCTTCTCGCCGCGCATCCTGCGGTACACGCGCAGGGCCAGGGCCACCACCTTCAGCGGCAGGTACATGTAGACCACGACGATGATCGCCGCGTAGACGTAGCCGCCGTTCCAGGGGTTGTCCTTGTACCAGGCGAAGCCGGGGTGGTTCCAGATCACGAAGAAGAAGAAGAACAGGGCCATGACGTGCAGGAAGCCGCCCAGGCGCGGCCTGCGGCGGTAGGTGTAGCCCACGCTGCCCAGCAGCAGCAGGTAGAACAGCACGGACACCGGGCCGACCAGCGTCAGCGACACCTCCAGGGCGCGCAGGACGAGGAGCAGCAGATTGGACAATGTTTCCATGACGATACCCCCGCACGTTCAGCGTAGCAGAACAAGGGGGAAAAGCAAGGAGCCACGGGGAACCGGGAGCCCGGCCGGCCCGGTCCGGAGTTCAGCCGCCCGTGACGCGGGCCCGGCGGCGCAACAGGTCCAGGTTCGGGACGGCGATGCCCGCCACGATGAGCGCCGCGCCCAGCACCTGCCGGGCGAAGATGGGCTCGCCCAGGATCAGGGCGGCGGCGATGACGGTGGTCACGGGCTCCAGGGTGGAGAAGATGGAGGCGTATGCGCTGCCCACGGCCTCGATGGCCACGTAGAGCAGGGTCACGGCCAGCACCGTGGGGATCAGCCCCAGGGCCAGGGCCACGCCCGCGCGCGCCGCGTCCAGCGCGGCCACGTCCGGCACGCCGCGCAGCAGCGTGAAGGCCAGTCCGGCCCAGAAGATGACGTACAGCGACAGCGTCAGCGGTCGTTCGCCGCGCATCAGCGACTGCACCAGCAGCAGGTAGCAGGAGAACAGCACCATGGCCCCGCAGGCCCAGGCCACGCCCGTCGGGTCCGCCTCGCGCATGAAGGCGTCCAGGAAGACCACGGCGCAGCCGCCCGTGACCAGCAACAGGGACAGCGTCACCTTGCGCCCCACGCGGCGGCGGTGGATGAGCGCGCCGAGCAGCGTGACCAGCGCCGGGTAGAAATACAGGATCAGGGTCGTGGTGGAGGCCTGGATGGTCTCCACGGAGCGCAGGAAGCAGGTGCTTTGCAGCGGCGAGATCAGCCCGCCGAGCAGGGCCGTCTTGAGCAGCCCGCGCCGCGAGATGCGCAGGGCCGAGGGGTTGGTGACCAGGAACCACAGGCCCAGCAGCAGCGAAGCCACCAGGAAGCGGTATTGCAGCATCTCGGAGGAGTCCATGCCCTGGGCGTAGCCCAGCTTGCCGAGCACGGGCAGCAGCCCGAAGCAGCAGGCCGACAGCATGGAGCAGACAAGGCCCCGCAGCATGGTTCCTCCCCCTGTGATGGTCAACGGTGCTCGGGGGATACAGCATCCTGCGGGCCGAGGGCAAGGAGGATTTTGGGCGGCGCGGCCCGGGGCGGCCCGGGCGCATGGGACATCAGGCCATGCGCAGGGCGATCTCGTGATGGTTGACCAGACAACGGCTGACGTAGCCCACGGTGTCGGCGAAGGCCGGGATGCGCCCGTAGCGCTTGTAGATCCCGTAGTCCTCCTGGGTGTTGCCCAGGCCGGAGTGGTAGCCCGCCGCCGCCGCCAGGATGTTGCCGCCGCGCGCCCGCAGGAAGCGGGCCAGCATCAGGACCATGGCCGACACGGGCCTCGCGTAGAGCACGCGCTCGTCGAAGCCCTTGAAGAAGGCCACGTCCGCGTCGTCGAAGATGCTGCGGCCCTCGAAGTTGGCCTCCAGGAAGGCCGTGTAGGCGGCCCGGGCCTGCTTGACCTGCTCGTCCAGGGCCTCGACCCGCGCGGCGGCCGCGAGGTAGTCCTCGGCCCGGGGCACGGGTTCGCCGTCCAGGTGCGCGCGCAGGCTGCGGCACAGGAACGCCGTCTCGTCGCCGCTGATGCGCCGCCTCTCGCGCAGGGCGGTCTTCCACTGGCCGCGCAGGTCGGCGTAGCGGGCCTCGGCGTCGGCGTCCTGTCCCCGGCGGCAGGGCGCGGCGGCGTGGGCCGGGTCCGACCCGGCGGTGACCATGCCGTACTCGCGGGCCGTGGGCCCGATGAACTGGCAGATGCCCACGGCCAGGGCGCGGGACACGGCGTTTTCGCAAAAAAACGACTCGGTCATGATCTGCCCCGCCACCCAGGCCGGGTCCACGGGGTAGACCGCCTGGTGCTCGCGGCAGGCGGCCACGATCCAGTAGCAGATGTTGGCCACGCGCTTGTCCAGGTCCACGGAGCCGTAGGGCTTGTGCCACACGGGCAGCGAGCGGCCCTCGTAGTGCTCGCGCAGGGTGTCCTTGACGGCCCGGGTCAGCCGGGCCTGGGCGGCGCGGCCCGCGTCCCCGTCCAGGCGCAGCTCGCGGGCCCGGGGCAGGATGACGTTGATCGGGCCCGGGGGCTGGGCGGCGGCCAGGGCGGCCCCGGGCAGGGCGGCTCCGGCCAGGGGCGCCAGGGCGGCGGCCACCAGGGCGCGCAGGGCGGTGCGTCGTGTCGTGTCCATGGCCGCCTTGTAGCACGGATGCGTGTCGGACGCGAGTCGGCGCCGGGCGGCCCGCGAACGCGGCAGGCTTTGCAGGGGGCTGGCCCGGTGTGCTACAATGGCCCAGCCCGGCGCCGGGGGAAGGCGCCGCGCCAGGGAGGAGCCATGGCCGAAACGGAGCGCGGCGGCAAGGACGCGTACTTCGCGGTGTCGCCGCTGATGCTGTTCACCCAGACCCACGGGAATTTCGAGGTCTACCTGCGCCAGGACGGGGAATACGTCCTGTACACGCGCACGGGCGAACGCTTCACCGCCGCGCACAAGCGGACCCTGCACGACCTGGGCGTGCGCGAGGTCTTCGTGCTGCGCGAGCAGAGCGCCCGCTACAAGACCTACGTGGAGGAGAACCTCGGGACCATCCTGGCCAACGAGGACCTGCCCGTGCGCGAGCGGGCGGGCATCTTCTACGACGCCTCCACGCAGATCGTGCGCAGCGTGTTCGAGCGGCGCCTGCCGGAGTCCATGGGCCAGGAGGAGTTCGCCCGCATCCGCAAGCTGGTGCTGGGCTGCGCGAGCTTCCTGTCGCGCAAGGACGGCCTGCGCGCCGTGGGCGAGCTGGCCACGCACGACTACAAGGCCTACCGCCACAGCATCAACGTCCTGGTCTTCACCATGGCCCTGATGCAGGCCTACGACGCCGACGAGCGGCTGCTGCTGTCCTGCGGGCTGGGCGCCATCCTGCACGACGTGGGCAAGACCGCCGTACCCAAGGACATTCTGGAGCGCCCGGTGAAGCTCTCCGAGCGCGACAAGGACATCCTGCGCACGCACCCCGTGCGCGGCGCGGCCCTGTGCGCCGGGATGCCCCTGCCCGGGGACGTGATCAACGTGATCCTCTTCCACCACGAGAAGCTGGACGGCACGGGCTATCCGGCGGGCGTCCCGGCCGGGAACCTGCCGCTGCCGGTGCGCGTGGTGGCCGTGGCGGACAAGTACGAGAACCTGATCACCGGGCCGCGCTGGCAGTCCGGCATGAGCCCGTACAACGCCATCCGCGCCCTGACCGGGCGCTACAAGGGCCGCTACGACGCGGACGTCATCCGCCGCCTGGTGCTGGTGCTTTCCGGCGCCGGGCTGGCCGGGGACGAGCCCTACGAGGAAGAGATCGAGGTGCCGGAGCCCGTGCCCCCGCTCATCCGCAGCGGGCGATGAACCCGCCGTTCTTCAGGCTGGGCTTGTTGTAGGAAAATGGCGAGCCGTCCCAGCGGGTCATGCTCCCGCCCGCGCCTTCGAGGATCGCCTGTCCGGCGGCGGTGTCCCATTCCATGGTCGGGTTGTAGCGCGGGTAGACGTGGGCCAGGCCCTCGGCCAGGCGGCAGAATTTGGCGGCCGCGCCCGCCGGGCGGACGTCGGCGATGCCGTTGTCCCGGGCGTAGCGGGCCAGCTCCGGCGAGGGATGCGAGCGGCTGGCGACCATCACCGCCCGGCCCGGTTCGGGCGCGGCGCAGGCGATGGGCTGCGCCTCCTGGGCCGGGTCCGCCCCGGCGGGCAGGCGGAAGGCGCCCAGGCCCGGCCCGCCGAAATAGGCCACCCCCGAGACGGGAATCAGGATCAGCCCCAGGGCCGGGGCCGTGCCCTCGACGTAGCCGATGTTCACCGTGAACTCGTCGTTGCGGTGCACGAACTCCTTGGTGCCGTCCAGCGGGTCCACCAGGAAGAAGCGCCCCCAGTTCCGGCGCACCTCGTACGGCTCCTGGGCCGTCTCCTCGGACAGGATGGGAATCTCCGGGTACAGCCGGGTCAGGGCCGCGCGCAGCAGGGCGTCGGAGGCCTTGTCCGCGCGGGTCACGGGGGAGGCGTCGGCCTTGGTCTGGACCGTGAAGTCCGTGGCGTAGACCTCCAGGATGGCGCGGGCGGCCTCGCGCGCGGGGGCCGTCAGGGCCCGGGCCATGTCCAGAAGGGTTTCGGGCAGGAATTCGGGTCGGGACCGGGGCGCGGCGGTCATCGCGCGGCTCCGCGCTCGGCCCGGCGCTCGGCCATGCGGAACTTCTTGCGCACGGCGGCCTCGGCCATGCGGCGCCGGTCCTCGTCGGTCTCGGGGATCATGGGCGGCACGCTCACGGGCCGCCCGTCCGCGTCCAGGGCCACGAAGGTCAGGTAGGCCGAGACCGTGCGCCGGATCTCCCCGGTGAGCAGGTTCTCGGACTCCACGCGCACCCCCACCTCCATGGACGAGGAACCCACGAGGTTCAGGCTGGCCCGCAGGTGGACCAGCTCGCCCACGAACACCGGGGCCAGGAAGTCCAGCCGGTCCACCGAGGCCGTGACCACGTTGCAGCGCGCGTGGCGCGCCGCGACCACGGCGGCGGCGTTGTCGATGTGCCTCATGATCACGCCGCCGTGCACGTTGCCCGCCGGGTTGGCGTCCTGGGGCAGGGTGGACTGGGTCATCACGAAGCGGCTGTAGGACACGGGCTTGCCTTGCACCTGGCCTCCTGGCGTTGGCCGCGCGCCGGGCCGGGGTCAGGGCCGCTGGTCGCGGTCCGGCGGGCCGGGCAGGCGCACGGTGATTGTGGTGCCGTCCCGCTCCGAGGTGCGCATGGATACGGAGCCGCCTTGGGCCTCGGCGATGAGCCGGGCGGAGTAGGTCCCCAGGCCGGTGCCCGAGGCCTTGCCCGCAGAGGCGTATTTCTCGAAGAAGCGCTCGCGCAGCTCGGCGGGCACGGCGCCCTGGTTGCCGATGGCCACCGTCGGCCCGTCTGCGGCGTCCAGGCAAAGACGCACGGCGCCGCCCCTGGGCGAGGCCTCCATGGCGTTTTTGAGCAGGTTGGCGAACAGGGAATAGCACAGCAGGCGCTCGCCGTGAATGGGGAATTGCGCGCCGTCCTCAAGGGGGCCGTCCGGGCCGGTCAGCTCCACCAGCAGCCCGTGCGAGTCGGCCATGGAGCCCAGGTCGCGCAGCACGGTGCCGAGCAGCGGCAGCAGGTCGAAGGTCTCCGGCCGCAGGGCGTAGGTCCCGCGCTCCATCTTCATCAGGTCCAGGGAGCGGTTGATCATCTCCAGCATGCGGTACCCGGCGTTCTTGAGCTCCGTCAGCAGCTCGCGCTGCTCGCCGGTCAGGTTGCCGTCCTCCTCCAGCAGCATGGGGACGTGGACCACCGTGGTCAGCGGGGTCTTGAGGTCGTGGCGCATGATGCTCTCCACGTCGTCTCGCAGCCGCTCCAGGTTCTTGCGCTCGGAGATGTCCTCGATGACCCAGATCACGCCCTGGTCCAGGTCGTGGCGGTCCAGGGCCTTGCCCGAGAGCTGGCACCACAGCTCGTGCCCGTCGCTGTGGCGGAAGGCGTATTCCACGTTGAACACCGGCTGGTCCACCAGGGAGGCGACGTACTGGCGCCCGAACTCCTCGTAGTGGGCGCGGTCCCTGTGCATGAACTCCGAGGTCCGGCCCAGCATCCGCGCCGGGTCGTAGCCGAAGATCTCGCCCAGGCGGGCGTTGGCCCGGGCGATGGTCCGGCCCGGGCGTTGCAGCAGCACGCCCACCAGGGAGTTGTCGAAGATGGACTCGAACTCGTCCAGGCTGGCCCGCAGCCGGGCCTGCATCTCCTTCAGGGCCGTGACGTCCGTGGACACGCCGCAGATGCCGGTCACCGCGCCGCCCTCGTCGCGCATGGGCACCTCGCGGGTGAGCATGGTGCGCGGGCCGTGGACGCCGCCGATGGTCTCCTCGTATTCCAGGGGGCTTTCCGTGGCCAGCAGGCTGGCGTCGGCGTTCATGATGCGCCGGGCCTCGTCGGCGGGGAGCAGCTCGTCCGGGCGCAGGCCCACGGCGTGCTCCGGGGGCCAGCCGAAGAACCGGTTGTAGGGTCGGTTGGTGAGGATGTAGCGGCCCTGGTCGTCGCGCAGGTAGACCATGGACGGGACGTTGTCGATGATGCTCTGCAGGAGCTCGCGGCTCTCGCGCTGGGCCTGCTGGGCGCGCAGCTGGTGGGTCACGTCGCGCAGGTGCCAGACGCGGCCCCGGGCCCTGCCGCCCGCGTCCGCGAAGCCCCGGGAGTGGACCTCCAGGGTCCGCCCGTCGCCCAGGCGCACCTCGCGGCCCGCCATGGGCTGGGCGGGCATCCGGCACAGGCGCGAGAACAGGCCCAGGAAGGAGGCCTCGCCCCCGGCCAGGGCGACGTCCAGGGCGCGCATCACGGCGTCCGGGTCGCCCGGGGGCAGGTCCTCGGGCCCGACGCCCAGGATGGCCGGGAGCCGCGCGTTCCACAGCACGGGCCTGCAACGCGGGTCCATGACCAGGATGCCGTCCGGCGAGGCGTCGTTCTGCGCTTCCAGCAGCTGGTTGTGGTAGGCCAGCCTGCGCTGGGTCCGGGCGCGGACGAACAGCCCGGCAACGGCCACCAGCACCAGCCCGAACAGCCCGGCCACGAGCATCCGCCGCCGTCCGGCGCTGACCAGATGCGCCGCCACGCGGGCCTCTTCGGCGCGGATGGTGATGTACAGGGTCCAGCCGCCCAGGCTCAGCGAGTCCCAGGACATGATGCGGCAGGTGTCGTCCCGGCGCGGGCCCGGGGGCAGGGGGCAGAGCAGGCTGCCCGAGGGCGCGCCGAGCATGGCCCGGTACATGGCCTGGACGTCCGTGTCCTGCCCGGGGGCGTCGGGGAAGGCCCGCGTGCCGATGCGGGCGGCGTCCTCGTCGTAGAGGATGATGCCCGACTGGTCGAAGAGCGTGAGCTGCCCGGTGCGCAGGCGCCCAATGGTCCGCAGGTAGCGGCCCAGGACCTGGTCCATGTCCAGGGTGAGGCCCACGGCCCTGATGGGGCCCGGGGCCGGGGCCGGGCCGCCCGGCGGGGCGGGCGGGGGCGGCACGCGGGCCAGCAGGCCCAGCAGCAGGGCGCCGGGCGCCACGTAGGGCCGGGACACCAGCACGCCCCGGGCGGGCAGCCCGTCGCGCTCGAGCCAGCCGCGCAGCACGGCCTCGGCCAGGACCGGCTGGGCGGCGGCGGCCGAGGGCCCGGCCAGGGCGGGGCCCGCGCCGGGCAGCAGGGCGTGGGCCGCGATCTCGTGGTGCACGGCCTCCAGCCCGGCGAACAGCCGCGACAGGGAGGCGGAGTCGGGAATCCGGGCCTGGTTGTCCGCCACTTGCAGCAGCAGGCCGGACAGGGTGCCGAGCTGGTTGTCCACAGCCCGGCGGATGAGCACGCTCAGGGCGTGCTGCTGCTCGCCGATGATCCGCAGCTGCCCGTCCTCGTGCCGTTGTTCGATGGCCACCTCGAGGCTCAGGAACAGCCCCAGGGCCAGCAGCAGCGCCACGGCCAGGGCCGGGCCGGGAAGCCCTTCCCGGTCGGCGGCGCGGATCAGCCCTGCGGGTTTGGGAGTGGTGACCATAGGCCACCATACGGAACTCGTCGCGAAAAAAAAAGCGCCGTGCGAAGGAATCGCACGGCGCGTTCGTCCGTGGGGCGCACCTTAGAACAGGATGGACAGGATGCGCAGCGGCAGCGGGGTTTTCTTGGGCTTTGGCGGCTCGTAGACCCAGCGCTTGCGGAAGGCGTCGAAATCGTCGTCCAGGCGTTGCTGCCCCTCGCGGACCTGCCGCGCGGAGGAGTCGAGCTCCTTGCGCAGCTGGCGCATCTGCCGTTGGTGCTCACGGATGAGCGCGTCTGTGGTGTACATGGTCCCGGCCTCTCGGGCGCCGCCTTGTCCCCAGTCCGGTCGGCGCGTCGGGCGCGGCGGCATCCCCCTGCCTGCCGCGCTGTGATGGCGTGTTGGCGGATCGTCTTCCCTCCCGGGATGATCCGTGGTTTTCCACATCCTTCCTGCATGTGTAAAACCTAGCCTTTCCAGGACTATAGGCCGGAATCGGTCACGGGCGCAAATAGAAAATCCCAATGCTCGAAGAGGGTGTTGCCGGACCCTGATCGGCGGGGAACATCGCGAAATTTCGTGAAATGTCCGAGACGGCGGCGGTCGCCTCGGGGGGCTTCGCCGCGCCGGGGCCATGGGCAGGCCCCGGCGCCTGTCGCGCCGTGTATAGATGGCGCCTATGGACATCGGCAGGGGCATGGGCGGGGTGTGATGCCCGGCGCCGGGGACGACCCCCCGCCCATGC
>CAYUIN010000006.1:0-15374 GCA_964444695.1 uncultured Desulfocurvus sp. | reverse complement strand
CAGGAGGGCTGATCATGCTCTTCGCCCGGCGCAACATCCTGTACACCCGCTTCGCCGCCTGGTGGTTCCTGCTGGCGGGTGTGGTGATCCTGCTGGGCCTGTTCCCCGGCCTGACGGACCTGCTGGCGCACTACTTCCAGGTGGGCTACCCGCCCGCCATCGCCTTCACCGCGGCCATCGTGTTCCTGCTGATCAAGATCCTGCTCATGGACATCGACCGCTCGCACCACGAGACACGCATCCGCAGGCTCACGCAGCGCTTGGCGATCCTCGAAGCCGAGCTGGAATCCCGCGACAAGGCGGACAAGGACTAGGGACGGCGCCATGCCCACCTTCAACTACTCGGCCGTGACCCAGGCGGGCAAGAAACGCCAGGGCATGCTGGACGCGGAGAACCTGGCCGCCGCGGGCGACGCCCTGCGCAAGCGCGGGCTGGTGCCGCTGGCCGTGCGCCCCGCGGGCGGGCGCAAGGGGCAGCGCCGGGGCTCGTTCTCCCTGCGCCTGCCCGGGCGCGGGGTCAGCCGGGCCCAGGTGGCGGCCACGGTGCGCCAGCTGGCCACCCTGCTCAGCGCGGGGCTGGCCGTGGACGTGGCCCTCGGCTCGCTGGTCAGCCACCGCCGGGGCGGGCGCATGGTCCAGGTGCTGACCGAGGTCCGCGACTCCATCCGCGAGGGCCGCGACCTGGCCTCGGCCTTCGAGGAGCACCCCCGGGTCTTCAACGACACCTTCGTGGCCATGATCAAGGCGGGCGAGGCCTCGGGCACGCTGGACATCGTCCTGGAGCGCCTGGCGGACCACCTGGAACAGCAGCTCGCCCTGTCGCACAAGATCAATTCGGCCATGGCCTACCCGGTGTTCATGCTCATCGTGGGCGTCTGCGTGGTCTCCTTCCTGCTGGCCTTCATCGTGCCCAAGATCACCCAGATCTTCCTGGACATGGACCGCATGCTGCCGCTTCCCACGCGGATGCTGCTGGCCATGAGCGACATGCTGCGCAATTTCTGGCCGCTGCTGCTGCTCGTCGCGGCGGGCCTGGGCCTGGGCCTGTGGCGCTACGCCCGCACGGAAAAGGGCCGGCGCCGCCTGCACTCGCGCATGCTGCGCACGCCGATCATCGGCCCCGTGGCGCGCAACCTGTGCGTGGGCCGCTTCAGCCGCACCCTGGGCATGCTGCTCAAGAACGAGGTCTCCCTGGTGCCTTCGCTGGACATCGTGCGCACCGTGGTGGGCAACGCCGTGCTCGAAGACGAGGTGGCCGCCATGCACGAGGGCGTGCAGGAGGGCCACACCCTGTCCGAGCACATGGAGCGCGCCTGGGCCTTCCCGGAGACGGCGGTGCAGATGGTGGCGGCGGGCGAGGCCAGCGGCCAGCTGGACAAGATGCTGCTGGTCATCGCCGACGACTGCGAAAAGCGCGTGGAAAGCCGCCTGCAGATCCTGACCTCGCTGCTGGAACCGGTGATGATCCTGTTCCTGGCGGTCTTCGTCGGCTTCATCGTGATGGCCGTGATCCTGCCCATCTTCGAGATGAGCAACCTCATGGGGTGAACCGGGGCGGGAGGCCAGGGGCATGAGCAACGTGCGCGTCCTGCACATCGGCAAGTACTACCCGCCCGCTCCCGGCGGCATGGAAAGCTACCTGGGCGACCTCTGCCCGGCGCAGGCCCGGCTCGGGGCGCGCGTGCTGGTGCTCTGCCACCGCGCGGACCGGGACGAGCCCGCCGCCGAGTCCCCGGCCCCGGGCGTGGAGGTGCTGCGCCTGCCCGTGGCGCTGACGGCCTTCTTCGCCCCCGTGGCGCCCTTATTCCCCCTGGCCCTGTCTCGCGCCATCCGCCGCTTCAGGCCGGACGTGATCCACGTCCACGTGCCCAACCTCTCCGCGCTGTGGGCGCCCCTGGTCGCGCGCGGCCTGCCTGTGGTGGTCCACTGGCACAGCGACGTGACCTTCCCGGCGCAAAAGCCCCTGCACCGCGCCCTGTACCGGGCCTACGCCGTGTTCGAACGGGCCCTGCTGGCCCGGGCCCGGGCCGTGGTCTGCACCTCGCGGGAATATCTGGACGCCAGCCGCGCCCTGGCCCCCTGGCGCGCCAAATGCCGCGTGCTGCCGCTGGGCGTGGACCCGGCGCGCCTGCACGCCCCGGACGCCGAAACCCGCGAGGCCCTGCGCCTGTCCTGGCTGGACGGGCGCGGCGAGGTCCTGGCGGTCTTCGCCGGACGGCTGGCCCACTACAAGGGCCTGGACGTGCTGCTGGACGCCGCGCGCGTCATGGACCGGCGGCTGGCGCTGGTCGTCGCGGGCGGCGGGGAGCTGGAGCGGGAGCTGGCCCGGCGCGTGGAGCGCGAGGGGCTGGCCGGGCGCGTGCGCCTGGCCGGGCGGCTGCCGGACGCCGCACTGCACGGGCTGATGGCGGCGGCGGACGTGTTCTGCCTGCCGTCCACCGAGCGCAGCGAGGCCTTCGGGGTGGTGCTGCTGGAGGCCATGGCTCTGGGCACGCCCTGCGTGAGCACGGACATCCCCGGCTCGGCCACGGGCAGCGTGAACCTCCACGGCCAGTCCGGGCTGGTGGTGCCGCCGGGCGATCCGGCCGCCCTGGCCGGGGCCCTGGACGCGCTGGCCGCCTCGGCCGAGCTGCGCGCACGCCTGGGCGCCCAGGCTCGGGCCCTGTTCGAGGAGCGCTACGGCATCGAGCCCGGCGCGGCGCGCCTGCTGGAACTCTACGCGGAACTTTCGGGAGGCGGCGCTAGCGCCGGTTGAAACGGGGGTCGGACAGCGGCCCGGCGAGGCGGAACCCCACCGCGTCCCCGCGCCCCAGGCGGGCCATGTCGTCCTTGTGCATCAGGGCGGCGACCATGCGCTTCGGCGGGGACTTGAAGGTGCCGCTGAGGTCCAGGGTCGAGCGCATCGGGTCCGCCGGGTCCAGCGCCAGGCCGCCCGCGAGGCGGGCCTCGAAATCCTGGCCCGTGAGCAGCAGCTCGTCCAGCTTCAGGCGGCCGTCCGCCAGGGCGGCGTCCAGGGTCAGGCGCAGGCCGTCCAGGCGCTTGTCCTTCAGCAGCGGCACGGGATTGTCGACCCCGAAATCCGCCACCCGCAACTGCGCCCCGCCCTCGCCGCCCAGCGGCGCGTCCAGCGCGCAGGCCAGCCGCACCAGCCCGCTGGCCCGGCCCTTCAGGTGCAGCCCCAGCGAGTCCAACGCGCCCAGCTTGTCCAGCGGCGCTTCGTCCAGGTCCAGGCGCAGCCGGGCCCTGGAGGCGTCGAAGGCAAAGCCCGAGGCCAGGGCCGCGTCCAGGCCGCCGCCCCCGGCGAAGTCGCCCGCCACGTCCAGCTCCAACCGCCCCGTGGCGAGGGCCAGGGGCGACAGGCGCACGGTGGCCTGCCACAGATCCAGCAGCGGCGCCCCGCCCTGGGCGCCGAAGACCCGCAGCCGCCCGGCCGTGATCCCCGGCGGGAAGCTCATGGGCCGCGTCTCGTCGAGCACCAGATGCAGCCCCGCCTGCTCCGCGCCCTGCGTCAGCAGGCCCTCGAAGCGCGACGAGAGCACTCCGGCCCCCACGAAGCCCAGGTAGACCAGGACGAAGACGCCCAGGCGCAGCAGCACGCCGCGCAGGCCCCAGCCGCCGCCGGAAAGCCCCAGCGACGAGGCGGAAGAGGACCGGACGCGGGGCGCGAAGCGCGAAAAGGGCAGGCGTGGCAGACTGATTTTCATGGCGTCGTACTAGAGGTTCGTGACCCGCGAGACCTCGGTCAGCGAGGTGATGCCCCGCAAGGCCTTGAGGCAGCCGTCGCCGGTCAGGGTGCGCATGCCCTCGGCGACCACCCGGTGCCGGAGCTGGTTGGAGTCCGCGGATTGCAGAATCTGGTTCTTCACGGCCTCGGACACGGGCATCAGCTCGTAGATGGCCTTGCGGCCCTTGTAGCCGGTGTTCATGCACTGCGGGCAGCCCACGGGGCGGTAGAACGTGCCGCCCGACAGCTGCGCGGGGTCCAGGTCGAATTCGCTCAGGGCCGCCTGGTCCACCTCGTAGGCCTCGCGGCAGTGCGGGCAGAGCACGCGCACCAGGCGCTGGGCCACCACTGCCCGCAGCACGGAGCTGAGCAGAAACGGCTCCACGCCCATGTCCACCAGGCGGGTCACGGCGCTGGGCGCGTCGTTGGTGTGCAGGGTGGAGAACACCAGGTGGCCGGTGAGCGCGGACTGGATGGCGATGTCCGCCGTTTCCTTGTCGCGGATCTCGCCGATGAGGATCACGTCCGGGTCCTGGCGCACGATGGAGCGCAGGCCCTGGGCGAAGGTCAGGCCCAGCTTCTGGTTGACCTGCATCTGGCCCACGCCGTCCAGCTGGTATTCCACCGGGTCCTCGATGGTCAGGATGTTCTTGTCCGGCGAGTTGATGTGCGAGAGCACGGCGTAGAGCGTGGTGGTCTTGCCGCTGCCCGTGGGGCCGGTGACCAGGATGATCCCGTGGGAGATGCCCGAAAGTTCCTTGATCTTGCGCAGATGGTCGTCCGACAGGCCGAGTTCGGACATGGACAGCACGCGCGAGCTTTTTTCCAGCAGGCGCAGCACCACGCGCTCGCCGTGGGAGGTGGGCAGCACGGACACGCGCAGGTCCACCTGCCGCCCGCCCAGGACCAGGGCGATGCGCCCGTCCTGCGGCATGCGCTTCTGGGCGATGTTCAGCTTGGCCATGACCTTGATGCGCGAGACCAGGGCCGCGTGGTAGCGCTTGGAAAAGGAATGCTTGTCGTAGAGCACGCCGTCCAGCCGGAAGCGGATGCGCACCACGTCCTTGTACGGCTCGACGTGCACGTCCGAGGCCCCGGCGCGCACGGCCTGGGTCAGGACCATGTTCACCAGCTTGATCAGCGGGGCGTCGGAGGAATCGTCCAGCAGGTCTTCCAGGGCGTCCTCGTTCAGGGCGTCCATGTTCCAGTCCTGCTCCGAGCCCAGCAGGTCGGAGACCTCCGCCGTCTCCTTGGTCTCGCCGAAGACGCGGTTGACCACCTCCAGGATGGCGGCCTCGGGCGCCAGCACCGGCGCGGGCGCGGGCCCGCCGAGCACGGTGCGCACGTCCTGGGCCAGGGGCAGGTTCGCGGGGTCGGCCATGGCCAGGCGCACGCCGCCCGGGCCCGTCAGCGGCACCACGGCGTGGCGCTTGAGGTAGGAGATGGGAAAGCGCAGCACGGCCTCGGGGTCCACGTCGGCCTCGGCGATGGCGCCCAGGCGCTCCAGGCCGTACACCCCGGCCTGCACCTCCTGCATGGCCTGCTCGGACACGCGTCCCGAGCGCAGCAGAAAACGCACCAGATCCAGGCCCTCGCCCTCGGCCTCCTCGCGCAGCCCGGGCAGCTCCCCGGGGTCCACGATCTCGCGGGCCGTCAGTGCGGCTTCCATGCGCGCCAGGCTCACGGCTGCGCGGCCCTCAGCGGCAGCGGCCGCGGCTTGCCCAGCACCGGGGTGCCCAGGCCGTCGGCGCCCACCTGCTGCTCGTGCAGGTCGCGGGTCTTTTCCTTGGCCAGGCGGTCGGAGGCCTCGAAGGAGTCGATGATCCTCGGGGTGATGAAGATGAACAGGTTGGTGTTCGTCTTGGATTCGGTCTTGTTCTTGAACAGCCAGCCCAGCACCGGGATGTCGCCCAGGCCGGGGATCTGCCCGGCGCTGTTGGACTCGTCCTCGGAGAGCAGCCCGGCGATGACGGCGGTCTGCCCGTCGCGCATGCGGATGGAGGTCTGCACCTCGCGCTTGCGGGTGGTGGGGGCGATGATCTGCTGGTCGTCGCTGACCGTGACCAGCGAGGAGATGACCCGGCTGACCTCCTGCTCGATCTCCAGGCGCAGCGTCTCGTTGTCGCTGATGTGCGGGGTGATCTTGAGCTTCACGCCCACGTCCTTGTAGTCGATGGAGACGGAGTTGTAGTCCTGGTTGATGTTGGAGGTCGTGCTCTCCTTGGCGAAGGGCACGTTGTTGACCACGTTGACCTGGGCCTCCTCGTTGTCCAGCGTCAGCAGCTGGGGCGTGGCCAGGATGGAGTACTGGTTGTCGCCCCGGATGGCGGAGAGGATGGCCTGGATGCTGTAGGCCGTGCCGCCGATGGTCACGGCGTCGTCCAGCAGCGCGCCCAGGGTGCCGCCGGCGGGGAAGGTCAGGCTGCCCGCGTCGGGGTCGGTGGGGAAGGTCACGGTGCCGCCGCCCAGGTTGGACGAGCCGAACAGGAAGGCCTCGGTGCCCGTGCCGACCACGCGGCCCGCGGCCCAGTTCACGCCGAAGGAGAAGCTGGCGTCGGACGAGGCCTCCATGATCAGGGCCTCGATGAAGACCTGCTTGCGCTCCACGTCCAGCTCGCGGATGGTCCCGCGCAGGATGTCGAAGTCGTCCGGCCGGGCGGTGATGATCAGGCTGTTGGTGGACTCGTCGGCCACGATCTTCACGTCGCGCGAGAGGAGCTTTTCCTCCTCGGTCTTGCCCTGGCGCTCCACCAGGGAGTTGATGACCTTGGCCACGTCCTCGGCGTCGGCGTTCATCAGGCGCATCATGTGGATGTCGCCTTTGCCCTTGGGCGTGGGGATGTCCAGCACCTCGAGCATGGTCTCGATGAAGCGCATGCTCTCCGGGTCGGCCAGGGCGATGATGGTGTTGGTGCGGGCGTCCTCCTGGACCATGGAGAAGGCGCGCTTGCCCAGCTTCTCCTGCTCCGCCGCCTGGGACTGCAAGAGCTTGTTCACGCTGGCCGAGACGGTCTTGGCGTCGCCGAATTGCAGGTGGAAGGTCTGCATGGACGGAACGTACAGGCTGCGGTCCACGATCTCCACGATGCGCAGGACCTGCTCCACGTTGATGCGTGGGGCGGTGATGATCAGGGTGTTGGTGGGCTGGTAGACGTTCACGGTGCCCGAGGGCCCGAGCATCTGCGGCAGGAGCTTGACCAGCTCGGCGGCGCTGGAATGCTGCAGGGTCACGACCTGGGTGATCAGCTCGTCCTGCCCGCGCCCGCCCGCCACGGTGCCCTCGCGGAACGGCTTGCCCGCGCCCACGCGGGCCTCGGCCGAGGGCAGGATCTTGTACACGCTGCCCGCCTTGGTGATGGCGAAGCCGTGCACCAGCAGCACGGACTCGAAGACCTGGTAGGCCTCCTCGGGGCTGATCTTGGTGGGCGAATAGATGGTCACGCGGCCCTGCACCTTGCGGTCCACGATGAAGTTGCGGCCCGTGATCTCGCTGATGAACTTGATCAGCACCTGCAGGTCGACGTTGTTGAAATCCATGCTGATGGTGCCCTGATCCTTGGGCTTAGCCGCCTGGGCGTCCGCCGGGAGCGCGGCGCAGGCCGCGCAGACCAGCGCCGCGAGAAGGAGGATCGTGGGAAATATTGTTCTCATTGGGCGTCCAGTTGGATGTTGAGTGTTATCGGCTGGCCCTGGCGCAAGACGCCCAGGCTCAGCTTGCCCTGGCGGATGTCCCGGCCCAGGCGCATCATGTCCGACGGGCCATGGATGGGGCGGCCGTTGGCGTCCAGCACCAGGTCGTCCTGCCTCAGGCCCGCCTGCTCCAGCAGGCTGCCCCGGCTCAGGCGGGTGATGGCCATGCCCCGGTACTGGCCCTGGCGGCGCGGGGCCACGCCGACGTCCCGGGACAGGCCCTCGGCGTCGGACAGGTATTTCAGAAGCTGATCGCTGGAGAAGCGCTGCACCTTGAAGGACTCCTTGGCCGTGTTCACGTCCTTGGAGTCGATGACCAGCAGTTCCTCCTTGGCGCCCATGGCCACGAGCACCGCGCGGCGGCGGATGTCGCGGAATTCCAGGCCGTGCGCCTTGTCCCCGATCTTGTACAGAAATTGCTTCCCGCCTACAAAAATGATAGCCCTGCTGAACTCGGGACTGGTCGAATAGATGGTGCCCAAAAGCTGCACGCCTGCGCTGCTCACGGGCAGATCCTTGGGCTTGGCATCGGCCTTGGAGCTTTTGGGTTTGGGCTTGGGCGGGGAGACCTTGGCGGCGAACAGGTTGCGCCCGGCGATGGCCTTGTAGGCCTCCAGGGGCTGTTTCTTCTGCCGCGCCGGGGCCTTGGCGGCCTCGCGCGAGGCATGCACGCCCGGGCCCACGGCCGAGCCCGCGAGCAAAGGCACCGTGGCCTGCGCAAAAAGATACGCGGCCACAGCGAGGACGCACAATTCCGCCATGAGCTTGATCTTCACCATCGTCTCCTCATCCTTGCAGCGGGAGTATGCCTTTTCTCCCCTGTGCCCGCAAGGGGCAGGGAGCACCGTCCGCACGCATCCAAACGGGCAGCGGCCATGAAAAAAATCGTCCTGGTCCTGGCCCTGGCGACGGCCCTCGCCCTGGGCCTGGCGGCGGCCCGCCCGGAGGCAGTCCTGCAAGGCGCGCTGGACCTTGTGCTGGCCGCGCGCGGCATCCGCCGCGTGCCCTTCACCGACGCCGGGCTCACGGTCCCGTGCTACGAATGCGGTCAGGGCAACCCGCGCACCGCGGTCCTGCTGCACGGCGTGGGCGCCGAGGCCGCCAGCACCTGGTGGCGGGTGATGCCCGCCCTGTGCGGCTCGCACCACGTCCTGGCGCCGCAGCTGCCCATGGCGGACATGGCCATGGTGAGCCTGGCGCACTACACGCCGCTTTTGGACCTGCGCCTGGTGGCGCGGCTGGTGGAGCAGCGCGGCGGCGGGCGGCCCGCCGACCTGGCCGGGCTGTCCGTGGGCGCCTGGCTGGCGCTGCGCCTGGCGGCCCAGCGGCCGGAGCTGGTGCGCTCCGTGGTGGCGGCGGCGCCCGTGGGCCTGGACATGCCGGGCCTGATCCGGCGCTTTGAGGCGGCGGGCCCGTCCCCGGGCCGCTGGTTCTACAAGAGCCTCTTCAACCACCCGCCCCCGCTGCCGGAGATGGTCATGGCCCCGCACTACGCGCGGGTGGACGCCCTGGCCCGCGCCCTGCCGCGCCTGGCCAAGGACATCGACCCCACGGGCCACGGCCTGGCGGGGACGCTGTCCCAGGTGGCCCAGCCGGTGCTGCTGCTGTGGGGCGCGCAGGACCGCATCCTGCCGCCGTCCGACGCCCGGGAGGCGCAGCACTGGCTGCGCGACGCGCGCCTGGAGATCATCGACGACTCGGGCCACGCCATGGTATGGGACCAGCCGGAGGCGATGGCCCGGGCGATGACGCGATTTTTCCAGGAGACGGACTGAGATGGCCGCACGCGGACCCAGTGCCGGGGGGTTCACCCTGCTCGAAGTGCTGGTGGCGCTGGTCCTGGTGACCACCGCCGTGATGGCCGCCGTGGCCCTGTCCAAGGACAACCTGGACCAGGCGGCCATGATCCGCATGCAAGACCGGGCGGTGCTCCTGGCCCGGGCCAAGATGTTCGAGCTGGCCGAGGACGGCCTGTCCTCCACCCTGGGCCGCGAAGGCGATTTCGCGCCGGAGCACGCCGGATTCCGCTGGTCCGCCAGCGCCTCGGCCACCAACGAGAGCGGGCTGTACCAGGCCGTGCTGACCGTGAGCTGGGGCGATCCCAAAAGCGGGGAGGTGCGCCTTGTGCGCCTGTTCCGCGACTAGGCCCCCGGCCCGGGGCGGCTTCACCCTGATCGAGGTGCTGCTGGCCCTGACCCTGGCCTCCATCATCCTGGCCTCGCTGTTCGCGCTGTTCGACAACGTCTCCGACGTGCAGCGCCACGTGCGCGAGAGCTTCGCCCGCTCGCGCGTGATGCGCACCGTGTTCGGCGTGATGGAGGACGACCTGCGCTCCATCCAGCAGCCGGAAGACTCCCCGGTGCTGGCCGGGGTTTCCAACTCCGGCTTCGGGCAGGACGAATCCCTGCTGTCCATCATCACCGCCTCCACCCTGACCATGCACCAGCGCACGCCGCACCTGGGCCTGCAGCTGGTGGAATACGTGCTGCGCGGGGACTCGGGGCGGCGCAGGCTGGTGCGCCGCGAGCGCCCCTACGCCCGGATCAACGGGGATTTCGAATACTCCGAGGTCGTGCTCGCCCAGGACGTGCAGGACCTGGAAGTGGGCTACTACGACGAAGACTACAATGAATTCCGCGCCGAGTGGGACCCGAGCTTCGAGGGCAACGACCTGCCCCTGGCCGTGCGGGTGCGCCTCACCCTGGGCGAAGAAGACGCGAAGGAGGTCTACGAGCTTGTGGTTCCGTTGTCCTCCCCGCTCTGAGGCCCGGCGCGGCTCGATCCTCATCCCGGTGATGATGATCATGCTGCTGCTGGCCTACCTGGGCCTGCAAGTGGGCCGCGAGATCGCCGTGGACTACGCCGGTTCGGCCTACCTGCGCACCTCGCTGGAGGCGGGCCCGGCCCTGGACTACGGCCGGACCGTGGCCCTGACGCTGCTGGCCGAGGACCTCAAGGCCTCCAAGACATCGGACAACCTGCGCGAGGAGTGGGCCAACCCCGACAGCGCCTTCGAAACCGCCACCGAGAACCTGGACCAGGGCGAGCTCAGCGGCGTGATCACGGACGAGCAGGGCCTGTTGCCCATCAACATGATGCGCCTGGGCGGCGCCAAGGACACCAAGGCCGCCAAGGCCTACCAGGTGATCTTCCTGCGCCTGATGGACCAGCTGCTGAGCCACTACGGGGTGGACGGCGACCCGAAGAAGCTGCTGGACTCCATCCTGCTCTGGCTGGGCGACGACAAGGGCTCCCTGGACGACGACAGCTTCTACGCGGCCCAGGAGCCGCCCTACACCCGGGGCAACGACGACTTCCACAGCCCCGAGGAGCTGGCCCTGGTGCGCTTCGACGGCGTATCGCGCGAGGACTGGGCGCGGCTGCTCCGCGGCGAGGACGGCACCCCCGGCCTGCTGGACTTCGTCAGCGTCTGGAGCGAGGGGCCCATCAACATGAACACCGCGCCCGAGCCCATCGTCCGGGCCGTGGCGGGCGGCGGGGACAAGGGCGAGGACTACTGGCAGGATGTGCGCCAGTACCGCGCCGACGAGTCCAACGGCCTGGGCGGGAGCTGGTACGTGAACGTGGCCCTGGCCTCGGGCCTGCAGGCGGACAATTTCCCCACCAAGGCCCTGACCTCCGCGAGCAGCATGTTCCGCATCGCCCTGACCTACAGCACGGGTTCGGCGGTGATCCACAGCCTGAGCGTGGTCAGGCGCGACGAAGAGGATGCGGTGCCGCTGTTCAACGTGCAGTACTGAGCGCCGGACGACGCGCCGAACGACGCACAAGGGCCCGCCGCGAGGCGGGCCCTTTGCCGTCTGTGCCGCGAGCCGGGACGGGCCGCGCCCCGGCCGGACGGGTCATTCGCGCACGGCCAGGCCGCGCAGCATGCCGAAGGCCGCGTTGGTCACGACCTGCGGCGTGGTGTCGGCCATGGAATCGTAGATCCTGATCCTGTCCTTGGTGTCCGCGCCGGTGAGGTAGATCCTGCCCGAGGCGCCGAAGCTCAGGCCCGCCGGGGAACTGGCGACCTGCCCGGCCCACAGCAGGGCCGTCTGCGACAGGTTCTCGTCGAACACGCGCACGCCCTGGCGGCTGCCGGTGGTGTCCACGATCAGGATCTCGCCCGACGGGGCCACGGCCACGTCGTAGTGGCTGTACCAGCTCTGGCCGAACTCGTGCAGGATGGCGCCGTCGCTCAGGCGGACCTCGAAGTTCTTGCGGTCCGTGGGCGAGGACCACATGGTCGAGAAGACCAGCGTCCCGCGCCCGGGGTGGTAGGCGATGCCCGAGGGACCCTCGTAGCAGGAGCAGTTGGTGTAGTAGCCCAGGGTGCCCGTGTAGTCGTAGGAGCGCAGGTACTCGTAGCCGGACGAATAGACGTGGATCTTGCCGTCCCCGTAGCCGGAGACGTAGAGCGTTCCGTCCGGGCCGAAGGTCAGGTACATGGACCGGCCCCGGCCCTGGCCGAAGGTCAGCGCGTACTCCCCGTCCCGGAAGACCTTCAGGCCGTCCGCGTCGCGCACGATGAGGTCGTCGCCGCCCGGCGGCAGGAAGCAGCCCGTGGGCTGGTTCAGCCTGCCCGCGCCGATGGCCTCGATGTACGCCCCCGAGACGTCCAGGTGGTGCACCACGTTGTTGTCGTAGTCCGCCACGAAGATGCCCGTGCTCCCGCCCGACGGGGGCCCGGGGGTCAGCAGCAGGAGCTGCACGGCGGGCAGCAGGGCCGGGGCGCCCTTGTTGGGGTCGGTCCCGGCTTCGTATTCCTCGCGGTTGGTCGCCCCGTCGCGGTCCGGGTCCAGCCCGGCGTCGTTGCTCAGGGGGTCGAGGCCGTTGGCCACCTCCCAGATGTCGGGCATGCCGTCGAGGTCCAGGTCGGTCTCCGCGCCGTATGAGGTCCAGGTCACGGCGTCCAGCCAGGCCGCGTCGTCCCCGGCGGCGCCCAGGGCGTCCTTGGCGTATTCCCAGCGCAGCACGGCGGCCCCGGCGGTGGGCACCACCACCTTGGCCAGGGTCCAGCCCACGGTGCCCGAGGCCTGGAAGGCCCTCGCCGGGCCGAGCCACAGGGCCAGCTCGTCGTGGCCCTGCTCGCTGGACACGCGGTAGCGGAAGGTCAGCAGGCCCGGGCCGCTGACCGAGGTCTGCAGCCAGGAGCTTTCGCCGTTGCCCACGGCGCCGCTTTGCAGGGCGGCGGCGCCGGAGAAGACGGTCTGCTCCTGGGCGAACCAGGGGTCGGCCCCGCCCGTGATCCAGGTCAGGGTCTCGTTGTCCAGGGCCGTGCCCAGCGGGACGTCCAGCGTCTCGCGCCCGAAGTTGGCCGCCACGGTCTTGTCCGCGTTCATCACCACCCGCACCCGGGGCGGGTCCGTGCCCAGCACGGCGGAGACGTCGCCGCCCCAGCCGTCGAACTCCCAGCCCGCGGCCGGGGTTGCGGTCAGGGTCACGGACGTGCCGTAGGCGTACTTGCCGTCGCCGCCGGGCGCGGGCGAGGCGGCCACGGTGCCCGCCTGGGCGTTGTTGCGCGTCACGGTCAGCGCCGGGCGGAAGGCCGCGAAGCCCGCCGTCAGTTGCAGGTCGGCGGTCACGGTATGCTCCAGCGTCGCCGCCGTACCCGTCAGCCCGCCGCTCCAGCCGCTGAAGGCCTGACCCGCGTCCGGCACGGCGGTGAAGGTCAGCCGCCGCCCGTCCACGACCTGCAACGCCGTGCCGCTGCTCACGGCCTCGCCGTCCACCAGCACCGAGCCGCCCGCGCCGTGGCTCACGGTCACCGTGTGCCTGGCCGCGAAGCGCGCCGCCACGGAGGTGTCCGCATTGAGCGCCACGGTCACGGGGTTCGTGGTGCCGGAGGCGCCGCCGCTCCAGCCCGTGAAGGCGTAGCCCTGGGCGGGGTTGGCCGTCAGCGAAACGCTGGTGCCCCGGGCGTAGCCGGCCTGGAAGGGCAGGCTCTTGACCGAGCCGTCGACGCTCACCGTGCCCGAGCCCGAGGCGGCCGTCAGGCTCAGGGTGGCCAGCGGCGTGAAGTTCGCGCCCAGCACCGTGTTCGCGTTCAGGGTCACGGTCTTGGCGGCCGAGGTCTCCCCGCTGGACCAGGAGGCGAAGGCGCTGCCCGAGTCGGGCACGGCCTGCAGGGCCACGGAGGCGCCCTTGTCGAAGGTCCCGCTGTACGGCAGGGCCTTGGCGACGCCGTTCACCTTGATGCTCCCCTGGCCCTGGCCGCCCTTGCTCACGGTCAGGGTGACCTTGGGCAGGACCACGGTGAAGTCTCCGAAGGCCAGGTAGCCGTAGGTGCTGGTGCTCGGGCTGCCGCTCAGCGCCGCGAACTGGTACGTCCCGGCGGCGACGCCCGTGGTGTCCACGCTGAGCAGGTTGTCGTCGTCGTCCCAGTCGCCCACCGCGTCGTCGTCGAAGTAGATGTACTTGGTGCTGCTGCCCGTGACCCGGTAGACCTTGCCGTCGTTGTAGCTGTCCGGCGGGCTGGAGTGGGTGAAGTCCAGGGTCCCGCCCTGGAATACCGAGCGCCCGAACTCGTCCGCGCCGAATCCGGCGGAGTTGTAGGCCTTGCCGACCACGATGGAGATGGTGCTGCCCTGGTTGTACACGGCCTGGACCCAGAAGATGACCTGCTTGTTGTCCAGGTACTCGACGTCGTCCTCGTCGTAGTCGTCGGTGTCTCCGGCGATGCTCAGCACCGCGTTGTCCCCGCTGCCGCCCAGCAGCTTGAAGGAGATGCCCTCGATGGTCTGCGCCGCGTTCAGGTTCAGGGTGTAGGCCTTGTAGCGGTAGGCCTTGTAGCTCGGGGCCGTGCCGCTGTCGGAGACGTAGGCCGAGGTGGAGGCCGCGTTGTCCGTGGAGTCCGTGTCGCAGCCCGCCGCCGAGGCCACGGAGGCGGTCAGGGAATAGGCCCCGTTGGCGGCGATGGCGTCCCAGCCGTTGCTGCCCGGGTCCCAGGTGATGGAGACGGTGTCCGAAATCACGCCCGCGGCCAGGGTCGGACAGGCGACCTGCAGCGAGTCGGCGTAGCTCGGCCCGCTCACGGACAGCGTGATGGTCCCGCCGGACTCGGCGCCCGTGCCGTTGTTGACCACGCGCACCAGGGCGGTGATGGACCCGCTGGGCGTCATGGAGGTGCGGTTCAGGGTGAAATTGGAGATGGCCATGTCGTGCCCGGTGCAGGCCCGCACGATGCTGAAGGCGCCGCTTGTGCCCTTCACGGCCGGATATTCCACGCTGGACACGCGGACCATGGCGCTGGTGGTGGTCGTGTCCGGCACGGCCAGAGGATACACGCCGTCGTTGGCCGTGGAGGAGACGATGGTGCTCCAGGTCGTGCCGCCGTTGGTGCTCAGCTCGACCCGCACGTTGCCCGATGAATCCTCGGTGTCCCAGTTGACCAACAGCGTGCCCCCGGCGGAGGCCACGGTCCCGGCCTGGGGCGCGGTGACGTCGATGCCGACCTCGCTCACGGTCATGGAGAAGGGCATGTCGGACCCGGCGTCGAGGACGATCTGCGTGGCGCCCTGGGTGGCGGTGTACCAGTACTGCCAGACCCCCGGGGTCAGGGTCATGGTGGTACTGTAGCGGGCGCCGGTGCTGTCCGTCTCGCCGCCCTGGTAGGTCATCACCCGGGACTGGCCGTTGATGTGCAGGCGCACGGAGTCCGTGTCCGCCGGGTCGCCGTCGGGGTCCTTGAAGAGCACGCTGAAGGTGACCTGGTCCAGGTTCGTGGGGTTGGGCGGCGAGGCCGTGCCGGAGGTCAGTTCGCCGCCGCGCTGCGCCGGGGAGATGATGGGCGCGATGGTGGTGTTGACCCGTCCCGCCCCGTCGAACCAGATGTCCTGCTCGGAGCGGTCCCACATGGAGAACCTGGCCTGCAGGCCCACGAGGCCCCGTTGCAGCTCCCAGGTGGTGGCGAAGCCCGAGCCCGCCTCGGGATGCATGGGGATGGCCTGGTCCTCGG
>CAYUIN010000005.1:5385-16487 GCA_964444695.1 uncultured Desulfocurvus sp. | reverse complement strand
AGAAAAATCTCGGCAGCCCTTGTATTTTCCCCTTGACATATGCACGCCCCATGGTGGTAATTTGTGGTAAAAAGTGGGACGAGGTGTCAATTTGGTGCGCAAGTTCAGAGGGCATTCCTACCGCAGCCTGGACCCGAAAGGGCGGCTGATGATTCCCCCGGAGTTCAGGGAGGCCGCGGCCTGCCTCGGTTCCGAGGGGGCCCTTGTGCTGACCAACTTCGACGGCTGCGTGGTGGCCTACCCGCTGCCCGAGTGGGAACGCATCGAAGAGAGCTTCAACCGAGTCAACGTGCTGGACAAGCGGCTGCGCAATTTTCAGCGCTTCTTCATCTCCGGCGCCACCGAGGTCTCCCTGGACAAGCAGGGGCGGGTGCTGATTCCGCCCCATCTGCGCCAGTACGGCCAGTTGGACAAGGACGTGGTGGTGGCCGGAGTGGGCCGCAAGTTCGAAATTTGGAACCAGGACGTGTTCGAGGCCAAGCGCCGCGAGATGGAAGAGGCCTTCGACGACGATATGGCCGAACTCGCGGAAAAGGGCTTCGAACTCAGGCTCTAGAAGGAGGCGGGGATGTCTGGTTCACACAAAGGCCCCGCCGATCTGCACGTCCCGGTTCTGTTGAAAGAAGTGCTCGGGTACCTGCGCCCCCGGTCCGGCGGCCGTTATCTGGACGGGACGCTGGGGCTCGGCGGGCACACGGAGGCGATCCTCACGGCAGCCGGCGGCGAGGCCGAGGTGCTGGGACTGGATCGCGACGCGCGGGCCCTGAATCTCGCCCGGGAGCGGCTGGCCCGCTTCGAGGGCAAGGTGCACTTCGCCCAGTCCCGGTTCAGCAGGTTCGAAGACCCGCTGGCCGAGATCGGGTGGGACGCCCTGGACGGGGCGTTGATCGACATCGGGGTTTCCTCATTGCAGCTCGATGACCCGGCGAGGGGTTTCAGCTTCATGGAGGACGGGCCCCTGGACATGAGAATGGGCGGGGCCGACGGCCTGGCCCCGGCGTCGGCCATCGTGAACATGGCCTCGCTGGATCGCCTCAAGGTGATCATCGGCCGCTACGGCGAGGAACCCCAGGGCGGGCGCATTGCGCGGGCCATTTTGGAAGCCCGGCAGAAAAAGCCCATCGAAACGACCCTGGAACTGGCGGCCATCGTCGAGAATGCCTACCCGGCAAAGCTCCGGGCCAAGGCGAGAAACCACCCCGCGACCCGGACCTTCCAGGCCCTGCGCATGGAAGTGAACCGGGAGCTGGAAGAGCTTCAGGAGTTCCTGGACCGGATACTGCCCTTCCTGAAGCCCGGCGCGAGGCTGGCGGTCATTTCCTTCCATTCGCTGGAGGACAGGATCGTCAAGCGTTCGTTCAAGCGGGAGGCACAAGGGTGCCTCTGCCCCAAGGAGCAGGTGGTGTGCATCTGCGGGCATGTCCCGCAACTTGAGATTGTGACGAAGAAACCCGTGATGGCGGACGAGGACGAGACGGCGGTCAACCCCCGCGCGCGCAGCGCAAAGCTGAGGGTTGCCGAGAAGCTCGCCCCGCCCGCCGGGATCGACCGGTGAGCGCGGCGCGCTCCTGGGGAGCCATGGCGGCGATGCTGCTGTGCTCCCTGGCCCTGGGCCTGGGTGTGGTCTGGTGCGGCAACGAGCGCTACGACCTGGCCTACAAGCTCACGGCCATGCGCGCCGAGCTGCATGAGCGCGAGGCCTTGCAGGCCAAGCTCGAGGTCGAACGGGACAGTCTTCTTTCGCCGCACCGGCTGCGCGCCAAGGCGCGTGAATTCGGGCTTGGCCCGGCGGACCGGGGTCGCATCCGCACGATGGACCCCGTGCCGACAGGAGAGCCCGCCACAGGGGAGTGAGCATGGCCGTCAAATACGAACCGCGCCACGTGAGAGCCAGGGACTGGGCCGCAGTCCGGCTCGTCGTCGTGGCGGCGCTGTTCGGTTTGGCGGGGCTCGGCCTCTGGGCCCGCGCCTTCCAGGTGCAGGTGCTGATGGGCTCCGAACTGGCGGCCCGGGCCCAGCGCCAGCACGTGGTGTCGGAATTCGTTTCCGGCCGCCGGGGCAGGATCTTCGACGCCCGGGGCCGCGTGCTGGCCAAGAGCGTCCAGTGCCGCTCGGTCTACGCCCGGCCGTCGGACGTCCAGGACCCGGCGCGCACCGCCCGCGAGCTGGGCCGGGTGCTCGGCGTCCCCGCGCGGGACCTGGAAGCGCGCCTGCGCGGATCGCGGCCCTTCGTCTGGGTGGCGCGGCAGGTGAGCGACCGCGAGGCCGCCGAGGCCGCCGCCCTGAACCTGCCCGGCGTGCGCCTGGTGGACGAGTACAAGCGGCTGTATCCCAACGGCCATCTGGCCGGACAGCTCATCGGCTTCACCGGCCTGGACGGCGAGGGCCTGGAAGGCCTGGAACGGACCCTCGAGGACTCCCTGGCCGGGCGCAAGGAGGGGGCCGTGGTCCAGCGCGACGCCAGCGGCCGCAGGCTCTACGACGAGGGCCTGCCCAGCGAGGCCGCCGTGCGCGGGGACGACGTGACCCTGACCATCGACGCCGACATCCAGGCCATGGCCGAGCAGGCCCTGGAACGGGCCGTGACGGACAACCACGCCAAGAACGGCACCGCCCTGGTGGTCCGCGTGGCCGACGGCGAGATCCTGGCCTGGGCCCAGTTCCCGTACTTCAATCCCAACATCTACGGCAGCTACCGGCCCGTGGGCTGGCGCAACCGCGCGGCCCTGGACGCCCTGGAGCCGGGCTCGACCATGAAGCCCTTCGTCCTGGCCGCCGCCCTGGAAGAGGGCGTCGTGACCCCGGACACCGAATTCTACTGCGAGGACGGGCGCTACGAGATGCCCGGCGCCGTGATCCGCGACACGCACGACTACGGCGAGCTGCCGGTCACGAAGATCCTCCGCTATTCCAGCAATATAGGCATGGCCAAGATCGGCCTTGAACTCGGCGCGCGGCGCCTGTATGCGCACCTGTCCGACCTGGGGTTCGGTGAGCGGCCCGGGCTGCCCGTGCCCGAGAGCAAGGGCATCCTGCGCGAGGCGGGCTCCTGGCAGCGGGTGGACCTGGCGAACATCTCCTTCGGCCAGGGCGTGGCCGTGACCCCGTTGCAGCTGGCCCGGGCCTACGTGGCCCTGGCGCGCGGCGGGGATCTGGTGCCCCTGCGCCTGCTGCGGGAGGACGGCGACCCGGCCCCCGTGGGGCGGCGGGTCTTCTCGCCCCAGGTGGCCGGGGAGGTGCTGTCCATGATGCGCGACGTGGTCCAGGCCGACGGCACGGGCACGCGGGCGCGCATCGAGGGCCTGACCGTGGCGGGCAAGACCGGCACCGCCCAGAAGGCCTCGCCCCAGGGCGGCTACGGCGAGGGCCACGTGGCCTCCTTCGCGGCCCTGGTGCCCGGGGACGCCCCGGAATTTTGCGTTCTGGTGATGGTCGACGAGCCCGAGCCGCAGCATTACGGCGGGGTCGTGGCCGCGCCGGCGGCGCGCGAGATCGCCGTGCAGTCCCTGGCCTACCTGGGGCGGCTCCCGGACGCCGGGGCCCCCGGGACCGCCGTGGCCGGGACAACCACCGATGGAGGGATGAGCGATGAGGACGTTCGCAGACTGGTTGACGCAATTGGTGCGGGACTCGGCCGCTCTCGTGTTTCCTGGGAAAAGGGCGCTCCCGTACCGGATGTCGTGGGCCTGTCCCTCCGGCGGGCCGTCGAGGTTTTCGCAGGTGGCGGCGCCGTCCCGGAAATCAGGGGCGCAGGGCTCGTGGTCCGGCGCCAAAGCCCCGCACCCGGTGCAGGCTGGCCCGGCCCCGGGCAGCGCTGCGTCCTGTGGCTCGACGGGGCAGGGGAACGAAGCTGAGATGACGGACCAAGTGAAATTCGACGAACTGCGCGCGCTGGTGGCGGGCGGGCTGATGGTCCGCACGGATTCGCGCCTGGTGCGCCCGGGCGAGGTCTTCGTGGCCGTGCCCGGCGCGGGCGTGGACGGCGCGCGCTTCATCCCCGACGCCATCGAGCGCGGGGCGGCCTGGGTCGTCACCGCCGACCGCTACGCCATCCCCCACAAGGCGGAGGTGAACGTGGTGGTCCACGAGCGCCCGCGCCGGGCCCTGGGCGAGCTGGCGGCGGCGTATTTCGGCACCGCGACGCACAAGCTGACCGTGGTCGGCATCACCGGCACCAACGGCAAGACCACGCTGACCTATCTCATCGAGCACCTGCTCGCCGCCGCCGGGCGCAAGGTCGGGGTCATCGGCACCGTCAGCTACCGCTGGCCGGGCTTCAACCTCGCCGCCCCGCTGACCACCCCGGACTGCTGGCAACTGCACGAGCTGGTGGCGAACATGGCGGGCAGCGGCGTGGACACGCTGGTCATGGAGGTCTCCTCCCACGCCCTGCACCAGGACCGCGTCTGGGGCCTGGACTACGACGTGGCCGTGCTGCTCAACGTGACCCAGGACCACCTGGACTACCACGGGACCATGGACGACTACTTCCGGGCCAAGGCCAAATTGTTCCACGAGGTGAGCCGCCCGGGCAAGATCGGCATCGTCAACGCCGACGACGCCTACGGCCGGATGCTGCTCTCGCGCTACGCGCCGTCCATGGGCTTCGGCCTGTACTACCCCAACGTGGGCCAGGGCCCCGGGCTGTCCGGCAGCGTGACGTCCAGCACCTCGCACGGGCTGGAGCTGCGCATGCAGTTCGGCGACGAGTCCTGGACCCTCAGCTCCCCGCTGATCGGCAAGTACAACGCCTCCAACCTTTTGGCCGCGCAGTGCGTGGGCCTGGCCCTGGGCCTGCGGCCCAAGAAGTTGAAGGCGCTGGAGACCTTCACCGGCGTCCCCGGTCGCCTGGAACGCATCGTCAACGCCCGGGGCCTGGACGTGTTCGTGGACTACGCCCACACGCCCGACGCCCTGGAGAACGTGCTGTCCAACGTGCGCGAGCTGGAATACCGCCGCCTGCTGTGCGTCTTCGGCTGCGGCGGCAACCGCGACCGCACCAAGCGCCCGCTGATGGGCCAGGCCGTGTGCCGCTACGCCGACGTGGCCGTGCTGACCTCCGACAATCCGCGCTTCGAGGAGCCGCTGGAGATCATGGCCGACGTGCGCCCGGGCCTCACGGGCTGCGCCGAGGTCATTGAGGAGCCGGACCGCGCCAAGGCCATCGCCCTGGCCCTGGACGCCATGCGCCCCGGCGACGTGCTGGTCATCGCGGGCAAGGGGCACGAAACCTATCAGGAAATCCGGGGCGAGCGCAGGCCGTACAGCGACGCCGCCGTGGTCGGGGAGATACTCGGGTGAAACTGACGCTCAGCCAGGCCGCCGCCGCCATGAACGCGGTGGGCGACGTGCCCCAGGGACGCGACGCGGCCCTGTCCGGCGTGTGTACGGACAGTCGCGTGGTGGGCCCGGGGCAGCTCTTCTTCTGCCTGGCAGGGGCCAATTTCGACGGCCACGCCTTCGCGGCCGACGCCCTGCGCGCCGGGGCCGCCGGGGTCGTGGTCTCCATGCCCGTGCCCGAGGCCGAGGGCCTGGGCCCGGTGCTGATGGTCCGCGACGTGCTGGAGGCCCTGGGCCGCCTGGGCGCCTTCTGGCGCTCGCGGACCCAGGCCGTGGTGGTGGCCGTCACGGGCTCGGCGGGCAAGACCACGGTCAAGGAGATGCTCGCCGCCATCCTCTCCCGCCTGGGCGAGACCGCCAAGAACGCGGGCAATTTCAACAACCAGTTGGGCGTGCCGCTGACCATGCTCGGCTGCACGGGCGCCGAGCGCTTCTGGGTCCTGGAACTGGGCATCAGCCTGCCCGGGGACATGGACGAACTGGCCGCCATGGTCCGGCCCGACGTGGCCGTCATCGGCAACGTCGGCCCCGCGCACCTGGAAGGCCTGGGCAGCCTGGCGGGCGTGGCCGAGGCCAAGACGGACCTTTTGAACTACCTGGCCCCGGGCGGGCGGGCCTTCGTCTGCGCGGACTACCCGGAGCTGCGCGAGCGGGCCCGGGCCAAGTGCCGGGCGCTGACGGAATTCACCGCGCGCGGCGAGGACCTGGACTTTTCCGGCGAGTACCTGGGCCGGACCGGAGAGGGACTGGGCCGCTACCGCCTGAACCTGAACGGGCTGCCGGTGGAACTCGAGGCCCCGTTCACGGGCGCGGTGTTCGCCGAGAACATGATCGCCGCCGCAGCCACGGCCCACGCCCTGGGCGCGGGCGCCGAGGACGTGGCGGCGGGCATCCGCGAGGCCGTGGTCCCGGGCGGGCGGTTCGACGTGCGCCGCGCGGGCGCCTGGACGGTGGTGGACGACACGTACAACGCCAACCCGCTGTCCATGCGCCAGGCCGTGGCCAGCGCCGCCGAGATGGCGGGCGACGGGGCGCTGGTGCTGGTGCTGGGCGAGATGCGCGAGCTGGGGGGCGAGGCCGGGGCGCTGCACCGCGAGCTGGGCCGGGCGGCCGCCGCCCACGGCCCGGCCGCCGTATTCTTCCATGGGGACGCCGCCGAGGCCCTGTCCCAGGGGCTGGACGACGGGCATTTCGCGGGCCGTTTCGCACAGTTGGGCGATCCGGAGGCCTTCGCGCGCAACTTCGCCGAACTGGGGCTCGGCGGCGGGGTCGTGCTGTTCAAGGGGTCGCGGGGTTGCAGGATGGAACGCTACCTGCGGGCCTGGACCGAAGCGCTGGGGGAGGGCGCCTAGATGCTGTACAACATCCTTTATCCGCTGAGCAGCGAAGTCGGCATCTTCAACGTCTTCCGCTACATCACCTTCCGCTCGGTGTGGGCCTTGCTCACGGCGCTTTTGATCACCATCGTGGTCGGTCCGGCCTTCATCCGCTTCCTGAAGCGCCTCAAATTCGGCCAGACCATCCACGAGGACGTGACCGGGCACATGCAGAAGGCCGGGACGCCGACCATGGGCGGGCTGCTCATGGGCTTCGGGGTCCTGGTGGCCACGCTGCTCTGGGCGGACCTGACCAACGTCTACATCTGGCTGGCCGTGCTGGTCTTCACGGGCTTCGGCGTGGTCGGGTTCATCGACGACTGGATCAAGGTCGTGCGCAAGCACAACAAGGGCCTGTCGGCCTCGGCCAAGTTCAGCGGGCAGGTGCTGGTGGCCTCGCTGGCCATGTTCCTGCTGATCCAGCACCCGGCCTACGACACGCACCTGGCCTTCCCCTTCTTCAAGACCCTGTACCCGGACCTGGGCTGGTTCTATCTGCCCTTCGCGGTGCTGGTGATGGTCGGCGCGGCCAACGGCGTGAACCTCACCGACGGCCTGGACGGGCTGGCCATCGGCCCGAGCATCGTGGCCGGGGCCTGCTTCGCGGTGTTCGTGTACGTCTCCGGCCACGTGGAAATGGCCAAGTACCTGCGCGTGGCCTACGTGCCGGGCATGGGCGAGGTGGCCGTGTTCTGCGGGGCGCTGGTGGGCGCGGGGCTCGGGTTCCTGTGGTACAACGCCTACCCCGCCCAGGTCTTCATGGGCGACGTGGGCTCGCTGTCCATCGGCGGCAGCCTGGGCTTCGTGGCGGTGATGAGCAAGAACGAGCTGATCCTGGTCATCGTCGGCGGGCTGTTCGTGGTGGAGACCCTCTCGGTGATCCTGCAGGTGGGCTACTTCAAGTTCACCGGCGGCAAGCGCATCTTCCGCATGGCGCCCCTGCACCACCATTTCGAACTCAAGGGCATCCCGGAATCGAAGATCATCACCCGGTTCTGGATTCTTTCCATCCTCCTGGCGCTGATGGCGCTTTCAACCCTCAAGTTGAGGTAGGGGCATGTTCGGGCACGAAGGCGAACTCACGGGCAAACGGGCGGCGGTCGTCGGGGCGGGAGTCTCGGGCCGGGCCGCGTCCCAGCTGCTGGCGCGCCTCGGCGCGACGGCGAGCCTGCTGGACCTCAACCCCGGGGTCCTGGACGCCGCGCAGCGCGGGGCGCTGGAAGCGGAGGGCGTGTCCGTGCGCCTGGGGCCCCACGCCCCGGACCAGTTCAGCGGGCTGGACATGATCGTGCTCTCGCCGGGCGTGCCCGTGCGCGCCGTGCGGGCGCTTCTGCCCGTCAGCGGGCCGGAGCCGGAGATCATCTCCGAGCTGGAGCTGGCCTGGCGCTACAGCGAGGGCCGCATCCTGGCCGTCACCGGCACCAACGGCAAGACCACCACCGCCGGGCTCTGCGCCCACGTGCTCCAGCACCTGGGCCTGTCCGTGTTCCTGGGCGGCAACATCGGCACCCCGCTGTCGCAGTACGTGCTGGACGGCCGCCGGGCCGAGGTCCTGGTCCTGGAGGTCTCCAGCTTCCAGGCCCAGAACTGCACCAGCTTCCGCCCGGACGTGGGCGTGCTGCTCAATTTCACGGCCGACCACCAGGATTTCCACGCCGACATGGAGGAGTACCTGCGGGCCAAGCTGAACATGTTCGCCTTCATGGAGCCCGAGGACCTGGCCGTGCTGCCGGAGTCCATGCACGCCGAGCTGGTCGAGCGCCGCGTGACCCACGCCCGCATCAAATGGTTCGAGTCCACGGACCGGTTCGAGTCCGAGCGGCTGCCCGGCTCGCACAACCAGGCCAACATGGAGGCCGTGTTCCAGGCCACCAAGCGCTTCGGCGTCACCGAGCGCTGCATGCGCGAGGCCGTGGACACCTTCGAGCCGTATCCGCACCGCCTGGAGCGCGTGGGCGAAAGGAACGGCGTGACCTTCGTGGACGACTCCAAGGCCACCACCGTGGACGCCCTGCGCGCCGCGCTGGAGAGCTTCGACGGCGGCGTGCTGCTGCTGGCGGGCGGGGTGTACAAGGGCGGCGACCTGGCCGCGCTGACGCCGCTGATGCGCCGCAAGGTCCGCGCCGTGTGTTTGTTCGGCGCCTCGCGCGAGGTCTTCGAGGCCGCCTGGGCCGGGCACGTGCCCCTGGCCTGGGAGCAGACCCTGGAGGCCGCCGTGCACCGCCTGATGACCTGGGCCGAGCCCGGGAACATCATGCTCCTGTCCCCGGCCACGTCGAGCTTCGACCAGTACGCCAACTACAAGGAGCGCGGGAACGACTTCCAGCGCGTGTTCGGGGCGCTCAAGTGAACACCCTGGCCGTGCGCAAGGCCGCGGACGCCCCGCGCCACGCAACGCCGCTGCGCGTGGACCTGCCGCTGCTTTTCTGCGCGCTGGCCATGCTCGGCCTGGGCCTGGTGATGGTCATGAGCGCCAGCGGCGTGATGGCCGAACTGGCCTACGGCGACAAGTACCTGTTCATCAAGAAGCAGGCCGTGTACGCCGTGGTCGGGCTGGTGGTCATGGCCGGGGCCGCGCTGGTGGGCCGCCGCCTGCTCTACGCCCTGACCTATCCCATCCTCGGCCTGACCGTGCTGCTGCTCGCGGCCACCCTGGTCTTCGGTTTCGAGGCGGGCGGCGCCAAGCGCTGGCTGCACCTGGGCCCGCTGTCCCTGCAACCCCTGGAAGCGGCCAAGATCGCCCTGGTGCTCTACCTGGCCTATTTCTTCTCCCACAAGCAGGAGCAGGTGAAGACCTTCTCCGTGGGCTTTTTGCCGCCGGTGCTGGTCACGGGGCTGCTCGGCGGGCTGCTGCTGTTGCAGCCGGACTTCGGCGGCGCGGCGTTCCTCTGCATCCTGCTGTTTTTGATGAGCATCGTCGGCGGGACCAGCGTGGTCTACCTGGGCTCCTCGCTGCTGCTGGGCCTGGGCTGCGGCTGGATGCTCATCTCCCAGTCCGAGTACCGCCTGCGCCGCTGGTCGGCCTTCCTGGACCCGTTCGCCAACGCCAAGGACACCGGCTACCAGCTGGTGCAGTCGCTGTACGCCTTCGGCTCGGGCGGCTGGACCGGGCAGGGCCTGGGCGCGGGCAAGCAGAAGCTCCTGTTCCTGCCCGAGGCGCACAACGACTTCATCCTGGCCGTGCTGGGCGAGGAGCTGGGCTTCGTGGGCGTGTCCCTGGTGTTTTTGGTGATGGGCGTGCTGCTCTGGCGGGCCTTCGCCATCGCCCTGGCCCAGGAGGAGGCCCAGGACCGCTTCGTGGGCTACGGCATGGCCCTGATCCTGGCCGTGGGCACGGTGCTGAACATGTCCGTGGTCCTGGGCACGGCGCCGCCCAAGGGCGTGCCCATGCCGTTCCTTTCCTACGGCGGGTCGAGCCTCATCGTGTCCTGCTTCTGCGTGGGCCTGCTGCTCAATCTGTCCCGGAGGCGCGAGTGATGCGTCTGGCCATCGTCACCACCGGCGGCACCGGGGGCCACGTGTTCCCGGCCCTGGCCCTGGCGGAGGAGCTCAGGCGCCGCCACGAGGGGCTGCGCGTGCTGTTCGTGGGCGGGCGGCACGGCCGCGAGGCCGAATACGCGGCCCGGGCCGGGCTGGAATTCGTGGGCCTGCCGGTGCGCGGGTTTTTGGGGCGCGGGCTGCGGGCCGTGGGCGCGGCCTGGGGCCTGGCGCGGGCCCTGGGGCGCTCGTGGTGGATGATGCTGCGCCTGAAACCGGACGTGGTGGTCGGGTTCGGCGGCTACGCGGGCTTCGCGCCGGTGGCCATGGCCGCCCTGCGCGGCGTGCCCTGCGCCCTGCACGAGCAGAACAGCCGCCCCGGCGCGGCCAACCGCCTGCTGGGCCGCTGGGTGGACAAGGTCTTTTTGTCCTTCCCGGACGACCAGGGATTCTTCGACGCCCGGCGCGCGCTGCTCACGGGCAACCCCGTGCGCGCCGCCATCCGCGAGGCCGCGGACAAGGCCGCGCCCTGCGCGCCGGACGCCGTGTGCCGCCGTGTGCTGGTGGTGGGCGGCAGCCAGGGCGCGCGGGCCATCAACGACGCCGTGGTCGAGGGCCTGGCCGGGCTGCGCGCGCGCGGCTTCGAGCTCTGGCACCAGACCGGGAGCGCGGACCTGGAGCGCGTGCGCGCGGCGTACGAGGCCGCCGGGGTCGGGCCGGAGGCCGGGCGGGTGGAGCCGTTCATCGACGACATGGCGGCGGCCTACGCCTGGGCCGACGTGGTCCTGTGCCGGGCCGGGGCGACCACCGTGGCCGAGCTGACGGTGACGGGCAAGCCCAGCGTGCTGGTGCCGTATCCGCACGCCACGCACAACCACCAGCTGGCCAACGCCCGGCACCTGGAGCAGG
>CAYUIN010000005.1:0-5285 GCA_964444695.1 uncultured Desulfocurvus sp. | reverse complement strand
GGCATCGGCGGCTCGGGCATGAACGGCATCGCCGAGGTGCTGCTCAACCTGGGCTACGAGGTCAGCGGCTCGGACCTGGCGGATTCGCCCGTCACCCGCCGCCTGCAGAAGCTCGGCGCCGTGGTCCACCAGGGCCACGCCGCGACCAACGTGGGCGAGGCCGACGTGCTGGTGAAGTCCACCGCCGTGCGCCCGGACAACCCCGAGGTCCAGGAGGCCCGCCGCCGGGGCATCGCCGTGATCCCGCGCGCCGAGATGCTGGCCGAGCTGATGCGCCTGCGCACGGGCATCGCCGTGGGCGGCACCCACGGCAAGACCACCACCACCTCGCTCATCGCCACCATCTTCACCGAGGCCAGCCTCGATCCCACGGTGATCATCGGCGGGAGGCTGAACACCTTCGGCTCCAACGCCCTCCTGGGCGAGGGCGAATACCTCATCGCCGAGGCCGACGAGTCCGACGGCTCCTTCCTGTGCCTGTTCCCCATCGTGACCGTGGTCACCAACGTGGACCGCGACCACATGGACTATTACGGCGACCTGGAAGCCATCAAGGACGCCTTCGTGGCCTTCATGAACAACGTGCCGTTCTACGGCATGAACGTGGTCTGCCTGGACGATCCGGTGGTCCGCGAGATCCTGCCGCGCGTCAACCGCCCGGTGCTGACCTACGGCATCGACGACGAGAAGGCCACGCTGCGCGCCGTGATCCGCGAGTGCGAGGCCATGAGCTGCTTCGACGTGCTGCGCGACGGCGAGCTGCTGTGCGAGGTCGAGCTGGCCCACCCCGGGCGGCACAATGTGCTCAACGCCCTGGGCGCCATCGGCGTGGCCCTGGAGGCCGGGCTGTCCACCAAGGACATCGTGGCCGGGCTGGCCAAGTTCGGCGGCGTGGGGCGGCGCTTCGAGCACAAGGGCGAGCGGGGCGGCGTGCTGGTGGTGGACGACTACGGCCACCATCCCACGGAGATCGCCGCCACCTTGCAGACCGCGCGCCAGTGCTACCCCAAACGGCGCCTGGTGGTGGCCTTCCAGCCGCACCGCTTCACGCGGACCCAGGCCCTGTTCGGCGAGTTCTGCAAGTCCTTCGAGGACGCGGACATCCTGCTGCTCACGGAGATCTACCCGGCCAGCGAGTCGCCCATTCCGGGCGTCAGCGGCCAGAGCCTGGCCCAGGGCATCCGCCAGGTGTCCCAAACGGACGTGCGTTTTTGCGAGGACTTCGCGGCGCTGGGAGCCATGCTCCCGGACGTGCTGGAGCCCGGCGACCTGCTGCTGACCCTGGGCGCGGGCAACGTCTGGCAGGTCGGCATGGACTGGCTGCACGCCAAGTAACGAAGAGGAAGGGGACGCGATGCATCTGAAGGTACTGCCCGGACCGGCCCTGGCCGAACGCACCACCCTGCGCCTTGGCGGCAACGCCCTGGCCGAGGTGCGCATCGGCTCGGAGCGCTCGCTGGACGAGCTGCCGGGCAGGCTGGAGGAGCTGGGCGGCAGGCCGCTGGCCCTGGGCCAGGGCAGCAACATCCTGGCCGCCGACGGGCCGCTGCCCGTGGTCCTGCTGCGCGTGCCCGAGGCCCCTGCGCCCGAGGTGGTCTTCGAGAGCGGGGACGAGGTCGTGGTCCGCGCCGGGGCCGGGATGCGCTTGCCGGTGCTGCTGGCCTGGTGCGCGAAACGCGGCCTGTCCGGCATGGAAGGCCTCGCGGGCATCCCCGGCTGGCTGGGCGGGGCCGTGGCCATGAACGCGGGCAGCTTCGGCGACGAGATGGCCCGCGTCCTGGAGCGGGTGCAGATGTTCAGCCCGTGCTGCGGCCTGCACTGGGCCGGGCGCGAGGACGTGGACATGGGCTACCGCCGTTTCGCGCCCCACGCGGCGGACGTGTTCTTCCTGGTGCTGGGCGTGGAGCTTCGGCTGCGCCGGGCCGAGCCGGAGGCCGTGCGCGCGGCCATGGACGACGCCATGGCCCGCAAGAAGGCCTCCCAGCCCGTGAGCGCCGCCAGCGCCGGGTGCGTGTTCAAGAACCCGCCGGACGGCCCGCCCGCGGGCAAGCTGCTGGACGACGCCGGGTTCAGGGGCCGCCGCCTGGGGAACATGGGGTTTTCGGAGCTGCACGCGAATTTCCTGGTCAACCTCGGGGGCGGCACCTCGGCCGAGGCCTTCGAGCTGATCGAGACCGCCCGGGCCGTGGTGGCCGAGCGGTTCGCCGTGACCCTGGACCTCGAAGTCAAGGTGGTTGCATGAGCATGGCCGCCGCGCTGCGCATTCCTTCGCCCCTGCGCGGGGCACGCCGCAACGGCTGGGCGCCGGGGCGCGGGCCGTCCGGCGGCGGGACGCGGCTGCGCCCGGGGCGCGCGCTCCTCTGGCTGCTCGGGCTGACGGGCGGGGCGCTGTTCGTGGCCGTGGTCAGCGTGGGCCTGCTGGTGGGCTTCCGCTGGCTGACCACCAGCCCGTACTTCGCCCTGCGCGAGATCAGCGTGGCGGGCAACCAGCGCCTGGAGACGGCGGAGCTGACGGCCCTGGCGGGCGTGGAGCCCGGGGCCAACGTGCTGGAGGTCAAGATCGCCGAGGTGGAACAGCGCGTGGCCGCGAACCCCTGGGTGGAGAGCGCGGCGGTGCGCCGCGTGCTGCCCTCGGGCCTGGCCGTGACCGTGCGCGAGCGCCGGCCGCGCTGGTGGGTGCGCACGGCACGCGGGCTGTTCTACGCCGAGCGCGACGGCGCGGTCATCGCCCCGGTGCTGCCGGACAAGCTGACCCCGCTGCCGGTGCTGGACGTGGCCGAGGACGCGGGCGGGCTGCCCGGCGACCTGCCGGACATGGCCCGGGCCTTCGACGCCCTGGGCCTGCCGGTGCAGATGGCCGACGCGGCCTGGGTGCGGGTGCTCCCGGGGCGCATGGAGATGTTTTTCGAGGAGCGCGGGCTGCACATCGGCGCCGCGACGGGGAATTGGCAGCGGAGCATGGAGCGCCTGGGGGCCGTCTGGGCCGACCTGGTCCGGCGGGGAGAAGACCGGGGCGTGAGCGCGATTCGCATTGTGGGCGGCAAGGTCTGGGTTCGGTCCTGACCGGCGCCGCAGACGAGTACGGGAGAAGCTGACATGGCCAAATCGGAACTTATCGTCGGCCTGGACATCGGCACCACCAAGATCTGCGCGGTGGTCGGCGAGCTGACGCCCGGCGGCGTGGACGTGGTGGGCATCGGCACCAGTCCGTCCACCGGCCTGCGCAAGGGCGTGGTGGTGAACATCGAGCAGACCGTGCAGTCCATCAAGAAGGCCCTGGAAGAGGCCGAACTGATGGCCGGGTGCGACATCCGCTCGGTCTACGCGGGCATCGCGGGCAGCCACATCAAGGGCTTCAACAGCCACGGGGTGATCGCCGTCAAGGGCGGCGAGGTCGCCCCGCGCGACGTGGAGCGCGTCATCGACGCGGCCAAGGCCGTGGCCATTCCCCTGGACCGCGAGGTGATCCACATCCTGCCCCAGGAATACATCGTGGACGACCAGCGCGGCATCCACGATCCGCTGGGCATGGCCGGGGTGCGCCTGGAGGTCAAGGTGCACATCGTCACCGGCGCGGTGACCAGCGCCCAGAACATCATCCGCTCCTGCCACCGCTCGGGCCTGGACGTCTCGGACATCGTGCTCGAGGCCCTGGCCTCGTCCAAGGCGGTGCTGACCCCCGAGGAGCGCGAGATCGGCGTGGCCCTGGTGGACCTGGGCGGCGGCACGTCGGACATGGCCATCTTCTCCGACGATTCCATCAAGCACACCTCGGTGCTGGCTCTGGGCGGCACCAACCTGACCAACGACATCGCCTACGGCCTGCGCACGCCCATGGCCGCCGCCGAGCTGATCAAGGAGAAGTTCGGCTGCGCCATGGCGGAGATGGTGCCGCCCGACGAGGTCATCGAGGTCCCCAGCGTGGGCGACCGCGAGCCCCGGCGCCTCTCGCGCCAGGTGCTGGCCGAGATCTGCGAGCCCCGCGTGGAGGAGATCCTGGTGCTCATCGACCAGGAGCTTTCGCGCTGCGGGTTCAAGGGCAAGATTCCGGCGGGCGTGGTGCTCACGGGCGGGACCTCGCTCATCGAGGGCCTGCAGGAACTGGGCGAACAGATCTTCAACCTGCCCTGCCGCATCGGCTACCCGCGCGAGGTCGGCGGCCTGAAGGACGTGGTCAACAGCCCCGTCTACGCCACGGCCGTGGGCCTGCTCATGTACGGCGCCGAGAAGGAGGGCGGGGACATGAATTTCCGCATCCGCGACGAGAAGCCGGTGTTCAACCGGATCCTCGGCAAGATGCGCAAATGGTTCGTGGACATCAAATGACGGCGAGCAACGGACGAACCCCCGGGCGCGACCCGGAAAGCATGGAGAGGGAGGATATGATGGACTTCTTGGAACTCGAACAGGACAGCGGCGCGAAGATCAAGGTCTTCGGCGCGGGCGGCGGCGGCGGCAACGCGGTGAACAACATGATCTGCTCGGCGCTTCGCGGAGTGGAATTCATCACCGCCAACACGGACATCCAGGCGCTCAACAAGAGCAAGGCGGCCCACAAGATTCAGCTCGGCGAGAAGCTGACCAAGGGCCTGGGCGCTGGCGCCAACCCCGAGATCGGGCGCGACGCGGCCCTGGAGAGCCTGGACATCATCGGCGAGCACATCGAAGGCGCGGACATGGTCTTCGTCACCGCCGGCATGGGCGGCGGCACGGGCACCGGCGCCGCGCCGGTCATCGCCCAGGCGGCCAAGGAGGCCGGGGCGCTGACCGTGGGCGTGGTCACCAAACCCTTCTACTTCGAGGGCAAGCGCCGCCTGGACGCGGCCGAGGAAGGCATCCGCAGCCTGTCCGAGAGCGTGGACTCGCTGATCACCATCCCCAACGACAGGCTGCTGTCCCTGGCGTCCAAGAAGGCGACCTTCCTGGACATGCTCAAGAAGGCGGACGAGGTCCTGTACTTCGCGGTCAAGGGCATCTCGGACCTGATCATGGTCCCGGGCCTGATCAACCTCGACTTCGCGGACGTCAAGGCCGTGATGAGCGAGATGGGCCTGGCGATGATGGGCACCGGCATCGCGCGCGGCGAGTCCCGCGCCCGCGAGGCCGCCATGAAGGCCATCACCAGCCCGCTGCTCGAGGATGTTTCCATTGACGGCGCCAAGGGCGTGCTGCTCAACATCACCTGCGGGCCGGACCTGACCATCGACGAGGTCAGCGAGGCCGCGAGCACCATCTCCGACGCGGCGGACGACGACGCGCGCATCTACTTCGGCACCGTGTTCGAC
>CAYUIN010000004.1:0-18355 GCA_964444695.1 uncultured Desulfocurvus sp. | reverse complement strand
TTGTGCTTGAGGGCCTTGCCCGCGCTCCAGCAGCGGCCCAGCTCCGGGCCCAGGCCGTAGTAGCGCACGGTGGCCATGTCGAACAGCAGCGGCGCCACGCGGCGCACGTCCACCTTGCCGTCGCCGTCAAGCACGGCCTCGTCGGCGTACGTCGCCACCACCTCGCCCACGAACACGTCGTGGCTGGGGAAGTCCACCACCTGGTGCAGGCGGCACTGCATGCACACCGGGCAGGCCGCGATCATCGGCGCGTTGGGCAGCACGCCCACCAGGACCTCGAACAGCCCGGACTTGTCCGTGTTCCTGCCCGAGACCAGCCCCACGTAGTCCGTCTCCACCATCAGCTCCCGCGAGGGGATGTTCACGCTGAACTCGCGGTGTTCGAAGATGCCCTTGTTGGTGTGGTGCTGCTTGTTCAGCCCGAAGGACAGGTACTGCGGCGTGCCGTGGTTCATGATCCCCACGTGGGCCACGGTGACCCAGTTGGCCCGCCCGTCCACCATGGTCCCGACGATGGTCGTCAGCGAGGGATACAGCGCGTTGACCGGCCCGAGATGGCGCTTGGCGCCCGCCGGGCTCATCGGCCCGCTCCCGGCGCGTCGGGGCAGGGAAAGATGGTCCGTCGCATGCAATGCTCCTTGGGATAGAGGTCGCGGAGATGGGACCCTTATAGCGCGTTTGCGCGGCGTTTGCGAGACGGGGCCGGACGGCCGGCGGGACGGGGCAAGGCCTCGGGCGGCCGAAACGAGGCGGAGGCGGGAGGCGGCCCGTTGCGCCGCCTTCCGCCTCCGTCTTGCGCGTGGCGCGGGGGGCCGGGCTCAGCTCCCCGGAAAGACCATCTTCCCGGCCTGGGACACGTCGTAGCCCTCGATGCCTTCGGCCAGTTCGCGGAAGTCCGGCTCCGGGAGCATGTTCAGGAACAGCTGCACGGCCTGGTCGAAGAAGCGGTCCTTGGGCACCAGCAGGTCGAAGCGCTCCCAGGACAGGGGGATGAAGTCCAGCCCCAGCAGGGAGGCCACGGGGCGGATGGCGGGGCCGCAGTCCGCGCGCCCGGAAAGGATCTCCAGGCCCACGTCCATGTGCCGCCCGACCTCGTTGCCGTAGCCGGGCAGGGTGGAGACGGCGATGCCCGCCTGCTCCAGGCCCCGGTCGAAGAGCTGGCGCGTGCCCGTGCCCAGGGCGCGGTTGCAGACCGTGACCTTGCCGCCCTTCAGGCTCTCGAAGCCCTTGATCTTCTTGGGGTTGCCCCTGGCCACCAGCAGGCCCTGCTCGCGCCGGGCGAAGTTGACCACGGCGGGCAGCTCGCGCAGCTCCTCGCGGGCCTGCTCGAAATTGTAGTCCCCGCCGTGCTCCCCGGCCAGGTGGCTGGAGGCCATGTGGCACAGCCCGCGCTTGAGGGCCAGGATGCCGCCCATGCTGCCCAGGTTGCCGAAGACCGCCGTCTGCCCCTCGTTGCGGCGCATGAACAGCGCCAGGGCGCGTTCCAGCAGGATGTCGTTGGACCCGCAGACGATGAGCAGGTCCTCCTCCGGCGCCAGGGCCGCGCGCTCGGGGAAGTTGATGGTCCGCGACTCCACCCACTGCTCCACGAGATTTTGCGGGAACAGCCATTTGCCCGTGATCTTCGAGGCGGGCAGGCCCTTTTCGGAGATCAGCGTGTAGATCATCTTCTCGTTGACCCCGAGCAGGGCCGCCACTTCCTTGGTGGAGAGCAGTCGTTTCATGCCTGGTGACCGTCCTTTTGGGCTGGGTTGGCGCGGGGCGGCGCGCAGGCGGGCGCCCCGCGCCGCAGTGTACCTCCCCCGCCGCTCCAAGGCAACCCGCCGCGCCCACCCCGGGCCGCAAGTTTGCGGAAGTCCGTGATTCTTGACCCCGGCGGACAGTGTGCTATCGTCGCGCGGCATCCGCACGACAACGCGCCGGGCCCGGGGTCTTTCCGGGCCGCGTCCCGGCTTCCGATGGAGGCTCCCGTGAAACGACTGACCTGTGTCCTGGGACTGGTCCTGGCCTGCCTGTTGCTTACGGCGGGCTGCGAGCCGACGGACCCCGGGCAGGCCGACGCCGCAAAGGTCAATCCCGGCGTCACCGATACCGAAATCCTCATCGGCTCCTCCCTGGCGCTCACGGGGCACGCCAGCTACCTCGGCCGCCAGACCATGCTCGGCGCCATGTGCTACATCAAGCACGTCAACGAGCAGGGCGGCGTCCACGGCCGCAAGATCAAGCTCGTGGCCTACGACGACAAGTACGACCCGCCGCTGTGCGTGGCCAACACCCAAAAGCTGCTCATCGACGACAAGGTCTTCACCCTGTTCTGCTACGTGGGCACGCCCACCACCGTGAAGATCATCCCCATGGTCGAGGAGGCAGGCATCCCCCTGGTGGGCATGTTCACCGGCGCCAACGCGCTGCGCGAGCCGTTCCACCGCTACATCATCAACATCCGCGCCTCGTACTACCAGGAGACCGCCGAGGCCGTGAGCCGCTTCGTGGAGGACCTGGGGCTGACGCGCATCGCCGTGTTCTACCAGTACGACGCCTACGGCTTCGACGGCCTCAAGGGCACCGAGCTGGCGCTCAAGCGCTACGACCTGGCCCCGGTGGCGCGCGGCTCCTACGCCCGCGGCACCCTGGACGTGGCCGAGGGCCTGGAGAAGATCCTCGCCTCCGGCGCCGAGGCCGTGGTCATGATCGGCACCTACGAGCCCTGCACCAAATTCATCACCCTGGCCCACGAGCGCGGCTTCAGCCCGCTGTTCCACAACGTGTCCTTCGTCGGCGCCGAGGAGCTGGCCCGCCGCCTGGGCCCGACCCACGGCGAGAAGGTCTTCGTGACGCAGGTGGTGCCGCCGCCCGAATCCCCGGAGTCCAAGACGCTGCTGTGGGGCGCGGGCGAATACATCGACCTGCTGGGCCGCTACTACCCCGAGGAACGGCCGAACTCCGTGGGCCTGGAAGGCTACATCAACGCCAAGGTCCTGGTGGAGGGCCTGCGCCGCGCCGGGCGGCAGCTGGACCGCGAGCGCTTCATCGACGCCCTGGAGTCCATCCACGACTTCTCGCTGGGCATCGCCAACACCCTGGACTTCTCCAGCGTGGACCACCAGGGCTTCGACCGCGTGTACTTCACGCGCTTCCAGGACGGCAAGTTCGTGCTGATCACCGACTGGAACGAGGTCAAGAAGAGCCTGGCCGCCTCCGGCCAGGGCGGGACGCCGCAGTAGGGCACGGCCATGGTACGATTCCGCAACATCACCCTGAAGCGCAAGATCACCTTCTCCATCCTGGCGGTGATCATGTGCATCAGCGTGGCCATCGCGCTGCTGGCGCGCTGGATCCTGCTCTCCAGCCTGACCTCGGAGCTCCAGCACCGGGGCGTGGCCATCGCCCAGTCCGTGGCCGACCGGGGCAGCGGCTTCGTGCTGGACGGCAACCATCCGGCCCTCACGGCGCTGCTGTTCGACATGAGCAAGCTCGGCGAGCGGCGCGACCTGGTGTCCTACGTCTTCGTCACCGGGCCGGAGAACGAGATCCTGGCCCACACCTTCACCCGCCCGTTCCCCGACGGCCTGCAATATGTGAACCCGCTGCCGGAGCGCATGGACTCCCCGGCGGTGTTGCAGATCGAGGTGGACCGCGAGCCCGCGCTGGACATCGCCGCGCCCGTGCTGGAAGGCATCTACCGCATCGCCACGGTCCACGTGGGCCTGAACCAGCGGCACATCGACCGCCTGGTGGCCAAGCTGCGCATCACCTTCCTGGGCTTCATCGCCCTGGTGGTGATCATCATCTTCTGGATCAGCCACAAGCTCTCGGGCTACATCACCCAGCCGGTGACCAAGCTGATCCAGATGTCCGACGAGATTTCCAAGGGCAACCTGAACTTCAAGCTGGACCTGGGCAAGCAGTACGAGGACCTGCTCTCGGACCACGCCCGCGAGGAGCGCTGCCCGGCGTACCACAACTCCGACCTGCCCTGCTGGCACGTGGACCGCACCCTGGGCCCCGTGTCCCCGGACCTGCCCCAGCCCAAGAAGCCGCCGTACTGCCGCGAATGCGTCATCCGCCGCAAGCAGACCGGCGACGAGGTGCTCCAATTGGCGGATTCCTTCGCCTACATGGTCCGCTCCATCAAGCTCTACCGCAACCGGCTGCGCGAGTCCGAGTCCAAGTACCGCTCGCTGTTCGCCTCCGGGCCGGACCCGATCTTCGTGCTGGCCAGAAACTCCCTGCGCATCCTGGACGTGAACCCCCGCGTCGAGGAGATTTACGGCTACGCCGAAGAGGAACTGCTGCGCATGACCTTCCACGCCCTGGAGGCCGAGGGCGCCATGGGCTCGCTGACCTCCTTCGCCTCCCACGAGCCGGGCCTGGGCGAGTGCGTGTTCTATCCCAAGGCCATCCACCACAAGGCCGGGGGCCAGCCGTTCTTCGTGAACATGCACGCCTGCGCCACCAAGTACGGCGAGCGCGACGCGATCATCGTCTCCACCACGGACATCACCAACATCGTGGAGAAGGACGCCCAGCTGATCCAGGCCAGCAAGATGACCACCCTGGGCGAGATGAGCGCGGGCATCGCCCACGAGCTGAACCAGCCGCTCAACGCCATCAAGATGGGCAGCGACTTCCTGGCGATGATCGTGGAGCAGGGCGGGGACGTCCCCGGCGACCAACTGACCCAGGTCACCCGCGAGATGAGCGCCCAGGTGGACCGCGCCACGGAGATCATCAACACCCTGCGCCAGTTCGGCCGCAAGTCCGGCATGACCCCGGAGACCATGGACGTGAACCGCAGCGTGCGGGCCATCCTGAAGATCATCGGCCGCCAGATGGAGCTGCAGAGCATCTCCGTGGCCCTGGACCTGGAGGAGGCGCTGCCCAGCGTGGCCGGGCACGACAACCGCCTGCAGCAGGTGCTGTTCAACCTGATGTCCAACGCCCGCGACGCCATCAACATGTGGTCCGACCCCGAGGACGGCACCTCCGAACACCGCCAGATCACCCTGCGGACCTTCATGGACGACGGCCATGTGGCCGTGACCGTCTCCGATACGGGCTGCGGCATCGATCCTTCGCAGGTGGACAAGATATTCGAGCCCTTCTTCACCACCAAGGAAACCGGGAAGGGCATGGGGCTGGGGCTTGCGATTTCCTATGGAATCGTGAAAGACTATGGGGGAGACATATCGGTGAGCTCCAAAATTGGCGCGGGCACGACGTTCAAGCTGATTTTTCCCCCGGCATCGTGAGCAAAGGACGCCACATGAGCAAGATCCTTGTGATCGACGACGAGAAACCCACGTTGTCCATGTTCAAGTTGTTCCTCGGGGCCTACGGCTTCGAGGTCCTGACGGCGGAAAGCGGCGAGGAGGGCCTTGAGGTCTTCACCGCCGAGAATCCGCCCATCGTGCTGACGGACATCAAGATGCCCGGCATGGACGGGCTGCAGGTCCTCAAGCGCATCAAGGAACTGAACCCGCTGGCCGAGGTCATCGTCATCACCGGCCACGGGGACATGGACATCGCCATCCGCGCCCTGAATCTCAACGCGACGGATTTCATCAACAAACCCATCCAGAAGGCCGACCTGGACGCGGCGCTTCGGCGCGCCAAGGAGCGCCTGCAGCTGATCCAGGACAAGGAGGAGGAGGTCCACGTGCGCCAGGACGGCGGCGTGACCTTCATCGAGGCCAAGGGCAACATCACCGCCCGCAGCGAGCCGTTTTTGCTGGCCGCCTTCGAGAAGGTGGGCGAGTCCGGCAAGGTCGTGATGCGCTTCGAGGACAATTCGTCCATCAACGGCGCGGGCATCGCCGTGCTCATCCAGCTGCTCTCCGACGCCGAGCGCAAGGGCGCCGCCGTGGCCCTGGCCGGGCTGTCGGACAACTTCCGCAAGGTCTTCGACATGGTGGGCATCACCCGCTTCGCCGCCATCCACGAGACCGAGGAACAGGCCGTCTCCGCCCTGGGGAACTGAGACCATGGGAGCCCGCATGCACCGCTTCGCCGTCCGCACCGCCCTCGTCCTGCTGATCCTGTGCCTCGCGGCGCTCCCGGCCGTGGCCGCCGAGCTGCCCAAGGCGGGGGACGTGCTGCCTCCGGTGGCCTTCCTCAACTCGCTGAGCGCCAAGGAGCGCGCCGCCCTGGGCGTGGGCGACGGGCCGACCTTCGCCCTGGCCGACGTCGCGGCGGGCCTCGTGGTCTTCGAGTTCTTCGGCGTCTACTGCCCCATCTGCCACGAGCAGGCGCCGGACTTCAACCGGCTGGCCAAGAGCCTGGGCCGCGATCCCGCCACCCGGGACAAGGTGCGCGTCCTGGCCCTGGCGGCCGGGGCCACGGAGGTGGAGCTGGAGTCCGCCCGCCAGTCCATGAAGGCCTCCTATCCCATGCTCAACGACCCCGACTATTCCGTGCACAAGCTGCTCGGCGAGCCCAAGACCCCGTTCACGCTGCTCGTGCGGCCGGACGGCACGGTGCTCTGGACCCACCTGGGGCGCATCGAAAGCCCCGGCGAACTGCTCAAGCTCATCAAATCCAAACTGTAGGCCGACGGCGTGGGACAGGACGACTCCGATCTCAAGGTCGCCCTCGACCAGGCCCGACGCCGCCTCGCCGACCTGGACCGCCAGGCCCTGCACCTCCGGGCGCTGTACGACACGGCGCGCGAGCTGGCGCAGCTCACGGACCCCGCCGGGATCCTCGAAACCTTCCTGCTGATGACCATGGGCCCGCTGGGCACCGGCTCGGGCTTCGTGCAGCTGTTCGACCTCTCGGGCGGCGCGGCGGAGTTCCGTTCCCGCGGGCTGGCCGCCGGGCAGGACCAGGCCCTGCGCGCCGGGCCCGAGGAGGTCCGCGCGGCCCTGTTCGACGAGGACTGCGGGCACGAGCCCGGGCGGGTGGAGGTCGTGGGCGGCGATCTGTCGCGCTATCCCTTCCTGCCCCCGGGCACGGACCTTGTGGTGCGCTGGTGCGGGCCCCTGGGGCATGCGGGGGTGCTGGGCCTGGGCGCCCCGCTTTCCGGCAAGCCGCGCGGGCCGCAGGACGAGGAGTGCGTCGTCCGCCTGGTGGGCATCCTGGTCGATGCCCTGCGCGGGGCGCTGGCCGTGCGCGGGCTGGGGGCGACCTGCAACGATCTGGCCCGCAGGAACCGCGAGCTGGAGCGCACCCTCGGCCAGGCGGGCAGCATGCAGGCCGAGCTGGACAAGCAGGTCTTCCGCCTCAACTCCCTGTACGAGGCCACGATGGAGCTGTCGGGCATCGTGGAGACGCGCGGGCTGCTGGACGTCTTCCTGCTCACGGTGATGGGCGTGTTCGGCTCGCGCGAGGGCGGGGTCTACCTGCACGGCGACGCCACCCCGGCGTTGGTCCTGCGCGGGGCCCGCGCCGTGCCGGAGAGCATCGCCGCCCTGGAGGCCTCCCAGCGCGGGCTGGCGAAATTTTTCAGCGACGTGCCCGGCGGCGGGGAGCAGCACCTGGGGCAGGACCTCTCGGTGGTCGTGCTCAGCGGGGCAAAACAGCTGGCCGGGGCCTCGTTTCCCTTCGAGGCCCGGGTGGCCGTGGCCTTTTCCGTGGACGGCAACGTGCGCGGGCTGATGGCCCTGGGCGAGCGCCTGGACGGCGAGGCCTACGGCGCGGCGGACCACGCCCTGCTGCGGGCCCACGTGGGCAAGGTCCTGTCCCACATCCGCAACGCCCTGGCCTTCGAGGAGATCATCGCCCTGAACGCCAGCCTGACGCAGCGCAACGAGGAGCTGAACCAGCTGCTCCGGGAGATCAGCGCCTACAAGGTGGAGCTGTCCGACGTGGCGCGGGCCAAGGAGCGCATCCTGTCCGTGGTCCGGCGCGAGACCTCGCGCTCGGAGCAGGTGCGGCGCATGGACTTCGCCCTGATCCTGGTCCTGGCCCTGGTCATCGGGCTGGTCTTCAACCTCTCCAACCCCGAGGGCGTGTCGCTGCGCCCGGCCTCCTGGAGCCGCGAGCCGCTGCCCACCATCGATGCCGAATGGCTGCGCCTGCGGGTGGACAACGGCTCGACCCTGGTGGTGGACGCGCGCCCGGCGGAGCTCTACGCCCGCTCCCGCGTGCGCGGGGCGGTGAACCTGCCGCGTTCGCTGTTCGAATTCGTGTACACCATGCGCTTCGCGTCCCTGGACCCGGAGGCCCGGATCGTGGTCTACGGCCGCACCGTGTCCAGCCTGTACGACGAGGACGTGGCGGCCATGCTGCGCGAGCGGGGCTTCGCCGACGTGGCCGTGCTGGAAGGCGGGCTGGCGGGCTGGCGGGCCAAGGGCTACCCCGTGGAGTACGGGCCATGACCGCCGTGCGCCGCATCCTCGCCAGCCGCTGGCTGGCCCTGGGCTTCAGGCTCTACCTGGGCGGGCTGTTCGTCTACGCCAGCATGTACAAGATCCAGTATCCCGCCGAGTTCGCGGAGTCCGTGGCGGCGTACCGGCTGGTGCCGTATTTCCTGGTGAACTTCCTGGCCGTGCTGCTGCCCTGGGTGGAGCTGGTCAGCGGCATCCTGCTCATCGCGGGCATCCGGGCCAAGGCCGCCGCGCTGACCCTCGGCGGCCTGTTGGCCGTGTTCACCCTGGCGCTGCTCTACGTCCTGGTGGCGGACATCCCCATCGGCTGCGGCTGCTTCACGGCCCAGGAGGCCGAAGCCTCCTGGCGCACCGTGCTGCGCGACCTCGCCTGGCTGGCCATGGCCGCGCACGTCTTCTTCTTTGACCGGGTGTTCCATTTGGACAATATGTATTCCTGGAAAATTGAGGGGTTGGAGTGATGTTCGCACAACGATTCACGTGCCGTGCCCTGGTGGCGCTGTGCCTGGTCGCGCTCATGGCGTGCTCCGGCGGGCCGGACGTGGCGGGGACCTACAAGGGCGGCCCCGGCGGCGACACGGTGGAACTGTCGCTGGACGCCGGGGGCAAGGGCCACTGGACGGCCGAGGACGAGGAGATTCCCTTCAACTGGGAGCTGCGCGGGGGCAAGCTCTGGCTGCACACCAAGACCGGCGGCCTCGTCACCGGGGAACTGGGCGGGGACGGGGCCATCGACATGGTCATCCCCGGCCTGGGGCCGTACCACTTCGAGCGCCAGCCCCGCTAGGGCCGCCGCCCGGGAGACGGGGCGGGGCGCGGACGAAACGGCCCCCGGGGCGGGTGATTCCCGTCCCGGGGGCCTTCGCTTGGCGCACCGACGCGCAGGCGTCAGTCCTTGGCGACCATCACGCTGCCGGCCTTGATCATGGCCTTGACCTTGGAGCCGACGGCGATCCCCATGTTCTCCACCGAATGGCGGGTGATCACGGAGACGACCTCCACTCCGGGAGCCACCTCGATGACCACCTCGGCGTTGACCATGCCGACGTTGACGGACTTGACGGTTCCGGCAATCAGGTTGCGCGCACTCAGTTGCATCGTCTTTCTCCTTTCTGCGAGTGGGCTTCCCTATTTTCGTATGCTCGCTGCGCCGGGCGGAGGCGTCAACGCGCCGGGTGTGGACAAGCCCCGGGAAGAGGGATACCTCCTGCCCATGACCAGCGAGACCTCCCGCCTGCCCATAGGCGTCTTCGATTCCGGCGTCGGCGGGCTGACCGTGCTGCGCGCCCTGCGCGAGCGGTTGCCCCACGAGAGCTTCCTGTACCTGGGCGACACCGCCCGCCTGCCCTACGGCACCAAGAGCCCCGGCTCGGTGACGCGCTACGCCCTGCAGTGTACCCGGCTGCTGGTGGAGCGCGGGGTGAAGATGCTCGTGGTGGCCTGCAACACGGCCTCGGCCGTGGCCCTGGACGCGCTCACCGAGTCCTACCCCGAGATTCCCGTGGTCGGCGTGGTCCGCCCGGGGGCGCGGGCGGGCTGCTCCGTGAGCCGCAGGGGGCGCATCGCCGTGCTGGCCACGGAGTCCACCGTGCGCGGCGGGGCGTACCAGGAGGCCATCCGCGACCTCTGCCCCCGGGCCAGCATCGTGGCCCAGGCCTGCCCGCTGTTCGTGGCCCTGGCCGAGGAGGGCTGGACCGAAGGCCCCGTGGCCGAGGCCGTGGCCCGCGAATACCTGGCCCCGCTGTTCGCCGCCTGCGGCGACGACCCGCCGGACACCCTGGTCCTGGGCTGCACGCATTTCCCGCTGCTGGCCGGGGCCGTGGCCCGGGTGGTCGGCCCGGACGTGGCGATCATCGACTCGGCGGCCACCACCGCCGTCGAGGTGGCCGAGCGCCTGGCCGTCACGGGCCTGGGCGCGCCGGACGACGCCCCGGGCTCCGTGCGCTTCTTCGCCACGGACGACCCCGAGCGCTTCGCCCGCGTGGGCGCGCTGTTCCTGGGCCATCCCGTGTCCCGCGAGGACGTCTCGGTGGTGGACCTCTAGGACCCGGCCGCTCCCGCGAGCCGCACCGCCGCCCCGCCCGGCCGCCGGGCCAAAAGTAGCCGCGGCCCGTGGAAGCTCGGGCCGCGGCGCAGGTTGGAGGCAGGAGGCGCCCTGGGGGCGGTCTCTCTGCGCGGCGGGGGCGGGCCCGCAGTGGCCCGGCTCCTCGCCGAATGCGTTAATCTATGATCGAATGAAAAAAAGGCAACTCCCGAAGGCTTGCTGGCGGTTGTGCACCGCCTGCGGCTCCCGGGAGGCCTTTTTTTGCCTCTGCGGCGTTCTGATTCTCTTGTTGTTTCAGGCTGTTGCCCGGGTCGTCCGGTGGGCTTTCCGCCCGCAGCCGCCGGATGGACGGCCCGGGCCCGGACCGCGCCCCCGTGCGGCGGGCGCGGTCCGGGCCGTGGGCCCGTCCGGGGCCTAGCCCATGCGCCGCAGCGGCGGCATGAGGCTGGCCAGCATCCGGCGGCGGTCCATGCCGCCGGGCGTCGCGTCGGCCATGGCCCACTCGTAGTACAGCTTGGGGTCGAACTCCGCGAGGTAGATCACGTTCACGTCGTCGGGGTTCAGCAGCTGCGCCGTGGGCGTGCGTTTCTTGATCTTCGCCAGGCGCTCCTCCGCCAGGGCCATCATCTCCTCGCGCGTGCCGAAGTTCATGGTCGAGGTCGGGCAGGCCTTGACGCAGGCCGGGATCTGGCCGTTGCGCAGGCGGTCGTAGCACAGGTCGCACTTGCTCATCAGCCCCGACTCCTCGTCGATGCGCGGGATGTTGTAGGGGCAGGCGGACTTGACCTGCTCCTTCTCGTCGGGGGCGAGCTTCTTGGTCAGTTCGGTGTACAGCACCGCGCCGCTGTATTCATCGCGGATGATGGCGCCTTCCACGTAGACGTCCGCCGTCTCCTTGCAGGGCGCGATGATGCAGTGGCGGCACTGCTCGGGGAAGAACAGCCACTGCACCTTGCCGTCCACGACGACGTCGTTCATGCGCACCAGGCGGATGGTGTTGAAGGACAGGTCCGGCGGGTTCTGGTAGGAGCCGGTCTGCTCCGTTTTCTCCGCCGGGAGCTTTTTCCATTGCTTGCAGGCCACCTGGCAGCCACGGCAGGCCGTGCAGCGGGTGAGGTCGACGAATATGGTCATGTCCATCGCTTGGTCTCCTAGGCTTTACGGATGTTGGCCATGAAGCACTTGGTCTCCGGGATGGCCGTGTTGGCGTCGCCCACCGAGGGGGTCAGCAGGTTGGCCGAATCGCCGCCGCTTCCGTCGGCGGGCATGCGCCAGCCGAAGCACCACGGCAGGCCGATCTGGTGGGTCAGCTTGCCCATGATGGTCAGCGGCTTCATGCGGTCGGTGACCATGGCCTTGGCCCAGATGGTGCCGCGCAGGCTCTCCACCCAGACCTTTTCGCCGTTGGCGATGCCCATCTCGCCCGCCAGTTCCTTGGAGATCTCCACGAACTGCTGGGGCTGGCATTCCAGCAGCCAGGGGGTGCTGCGGGTCATGATGCCGGTCTGCCAGTGCTCGGTGAGGCGGTAGGTGGTGGCCACGAGGGGGAAGCGCGGATCGGCCACGGCCATTTCCTCGTCGGCGAAGCGGAGCGCCGTGGGGTTGTTGAACTGCCCGGAGAAGGGCTGCGTCTTGGGCAGCGGGCTCTCCATGGGCTCGTAGTGCTCGGGGAAGGGCCCGTCGTTGCGGCCCGGGCCGAACACGTGGCCGTGGCCGTGGGGCTTCATGATGAAGGCGTACTTGGTGCCGGGGGCCCAGCCGCCGTCGGGCACGTCGCCTTCCCACTTGTCGCCGGTCCAGGCGATGACGGGCTTGTCCGGCGCGTAGGGCTGGCCCTTGTCGTTGCAGGAGGCGCGGTTGTACAGGATGCGCCGGTTCACCGGCCAGCACCAGGACCAGTTGGGGAACAGGCCGATCTTGGCCTGCATCTCGGTCTGGGACGGGTCGCGGCGGGCGGCCATGTTGCCCTTTTCGGTGTACGAGCCGCAGTACAGCCAGTTGCCCGAGCTGGTGGAGCCGTCGGCCTGCAGGAAGGCGAAGCTCGGCACCAGCGTGCCCTGCTTGTAGGTCTTGTCCTTGATGGTCACGTCCCGCAGGAAGTAGCCGTTGATGATCTTGGCCACGGCGTGGGAGTCCCAGCCCTCGGCGTTCTTCCACTGGTCCACGGACAGGCCCAGCACCGGCTCGGGGAACACCCCGCCCTCGGCGGCGTACAGCGCGCGGATCTTGTCCATCATCTCGGTCATGATGTGCCCGTCGGACTTGGACAGCCCGCTGGGCTCGGGGCCCTTGTAGCGCCACTGCGACCAGCGCCCGGAGTTGGTGATGGACCCTTCCTTCTCGAAGGACACGCAGGCCGGCAGGAGGAAGACCTCGGTCTTCACCTTGTCCGGGTTCATGTTCGGGCCGTGCCAGAAGGACGCGGTCTCGGTGTCGAAGGGGTTCACGTGGACCATCCAGTCCAGCTTGGCCATGGCGCGGCGGTTCTTGCCCGCGTTGGCGCCGCCGCAGGCCGGGTTCTGGCCCCAGGCGAAGAAGCCCTTGAAGGCCCCGTCGTCCATGGCGTCGAACAGCTCAAGCCAGGTGTGGGTCTTGCCCGCGTCGTGCTTGGGCAGCCACTGGTAGGAGGTGGCGGGGTCCGCCGCCGGATACATGGCCTTCATGAAGCTGGCCATGTATTTGGGCGTGTATTGCCACCAGGCCGCGCTCTTGGGGTCCTTGGCGCCCGCCAGGTGCGGGGCCGTGGCCTTGTCGAGATACACGTCCAGGTCGGTCATGGTCGTGCTCGGGGTGGCCAGGTAGCCGGGCATGATGTGCCACAGCAGGGCGTGGTCCGTGGAGCCCTGGACGTTGGACTCGCCGCGCAGCGCGTTCACGCCGCCGCCGGACACGCCGATGTTGCCCAGCAGCAGCTGGGCCATGGCCATGGTCCGGATGTACTGGGTGCCCACGGTGTGCTGCGTCCAGCCCATGGCGTACATGATGGTCCCGGCCTTGTTCGCCGCGCCGGTGGTGCAATACAGCTTGTAGAAGTCGAGCAGGGCTTCCTTGGACGCGCCGGACACGGCGCTGACGGTATCCAGGTCGTAGCGCGAGTAGTGCTTTTTCAGCAGCTGATACACGCTGCGCGGGTCGGTCAGCGTCGGGTCCTTCTTGGGCAGGCCCTCGCCGTCCATCTGGAAGGCCCATTTGGACTTGTCGTACTTGCCCAGATAGCTCTCGGTCGGGTCCTTGCGGGCCGAATAGCCGGAGAACAGGCCGTCCTTGAAGTCGAAGCTCTTGTCCACAAGGAAGGTCGCGTTGGTGTGGCTGACGACGTAGTCCTTCTGGATCAGGTCGTTGTCCTGGATGTACTTGATCAGCCCGCCGAGCACGGCGATGTCCGTGCCGGGGCGGATGTGGATGTGCATGTCGGCCTTGGCCGAGGTGCGGGTGAAGCGCGGGTCGATGTGGATCAGCTTGGCGCCCTTGTCCATGGCCCGCAGCACCCATTTGAAGGAAATCGGGTGGTTTTCCGCCGCGTTGGAACCCATGATCAGGATCACGTCGGAGTTGCCGATGTCGCACCAGTGGTTGGTCATGGCGCCGCGCCCGAAGCTCTCGGCCAGGGCGGCCACGGTGGAGCTGTGGCAGATGCGGGCCTGGTGCTCGATCCAGTGCAGGCCGAGGGCGCGCATCATGGCCTGCAGGGCCCAGCACTCCTCGTTGTCCAGGGCCGCCGAGCCGATGTGGGCGATGCCCTCGGTGCGGTTGACCAGGGCCCCGGCCTTGTTCTGCTTGATGAAGGTGGCGTCGCGGGTGTCCTTGACCAGGCGGGCGATGCGCTCCAGGGCCCACTCCCAGGACACGGGCTCCCAGCGGTCGGAGTAGGGCTTGCGGTACATGGGCGTCGTGGGGCGGTTGGGGTTGTCCGCCAGCTGCCACATGGACATGCCCTTGGAGCAGTTGGTGCCCTCGTTCACCGGATGGTCTGGGTCGCCTTCGAGGTTGATGCATTTCCTGCTGGCCTTGTCCGTGGCGACGATCAGGCCGCAGCCCACGGCGCAGTAGCAGCAGATGGAGGTCGTTTCCTTGGCCCAGGTGGTCTTGAGCAGCTGGGCCCTGGCCTGGGTGGGCGCGAAGCTCACGCCGAGGCCTCCGAAGGCACCGGCCACGCCCGTGGCGGCGGCCAGTTTGAGGAATTGTCTGCGTTTGAATTTCACTGTGGCGCTCCTTGGTTCGGGTGCAAGCTCATTGGCCGCGTATTTCGCGGCACAAATCCAGCAGAAGCGAATAGCCCCAGGGCTTGTACGGCCTGGGCGGCACGCCTCGCTCGGGAGGGGGCGGCTCCCTGCGCCGGTGCCGGACCATCAGCCGCTTCGCCCGAGAGGCCACGCAGGCCAGATCGTGCCCGAGCCCGGCGAAGGGCAGGCAAGGCGAAGCCGGATGCATCATGTGGGATTCCTCCTGGTTGCCGATATTGCGCGGCCGGGGAGGTCCGGACCGCGAGGGAAGCATTTCAGCCTTTAGCACAAAAGGCTGGCCGCGGGAACCGTTGCCGATAAGAAAAGTCAGGAATCTGAAAAAAAAGTGATGGCGGGGGTATTCGGGTTTTATCGATCCGCGCGTACAGGCGGTCTGCGGCGCTGGCGATGGTTCAGGAATATGGAGAGTTTGGCACAAACGAGGGGCTGGAGCGGGGCGGGGGCGCACAAAGAAGAGCCCGGCTCCTGTGAGGGAGCCGGGCCTTCAAAAGGGGCCGCGGCCCGGTGGGGAGTCCGGGCCGCGGCGCGGTTGGAGTGAATGGAAGGTGCCTATGACAAACTCTTCAGGGGGGCGAAGAGCTTGGCCATCATGTTCCGCCTGCTGGTGCCCTTGGCGGGCCCTTCGGCCATCAGGAACTCGTGGTACAGCTTGGGATCTTCCTCGACGAGGTAGATCACGTTGACGTCGTCGGCGTCCACGAGCTTGGCCTTGGGATGGGCCTTCTTGACCCTGGCCAGGTGCTCTTCGGCCAGGGCGAGCATTTCCTCGCGATCGCCGAAGTTCATGGCCCCGGTGGGGCAGATGCCCACGCAGGCGGGCTTGAGCCCGTTGTGCACGCGGTCGATGCAGAAGTCGCACTTGGACATCAGCCCGGACTCCGCGTCGATGCGCGGGATGTCGTAGGGGCAGGCGTCGCGGACTTCCTGCTTCTCGTCGGCGGACAGGCCGGCCAGGCGCTCGGTGAACAGCACCGCGCCGGTGGCCTCGTCGCGCAGGATCGCGTTCTCGACGTATCCGTCGGCCGTTTCCTTGCAGGGGGCGATGACGCAGTGGCGGCACTGTTCGGGGAAGAACAGCCACTTGACCTTGCCGGCCACCTCCACCTCGCTGAAGCGGACGAGTTTATAGGTGATGAAGGACAGGTCGGCCGGGTTCTGGTGGGTCCCCAGCTGACGGGTCTTCTCAGCAGGCAGCTTGTGCCATTGCTTGCAGGCCACCTGGCAACCCCGGCAGGCCGTGCAGCGGCTGAGGTCGATAAAGAAGGTCTTTTCCATGTTCTATGAACCTCCTTACGCCTTGCGCACGTTGACCATGAAGGCCTTGGTTTCGGGAATGCCGGTGTTCGGGTCGCCGACGGACGGGGACAGGATGTTGGCCGCGTCGCCGCCGTCCTTGGGGAACGTCCAGCCGAAGTGCCACGGGATGCCGACCAGATGGACGGTGTTGCCCATGACCTTGAACGGCTTGATACGCTTGGTGACGATGGCCATGGCCCACAGCTGGCCGCGGGCGGACTCCAGGATCACCTTTTCGCCGTTCTCGATGCCCCTGAGCTTGGCCAGTTCCGCGCTCATCTCGCAGAAGATCTGCGGCTCGGCTTCCAGCAGCCAGGGGGTGTAGCGGGTCATGACGCCGGACTGCCAGTGCTCGGTGACGCGGTACGTCGTGCACACGAAGGGGAACTTCGGATCGCACACGGCCTTGTACTCGGTCTTGAACTGGACAGCCGTCGGGTTGTTGAGCTGCTTGGAGAACGGGTGCTTGGGCACCGGGCACTCCAGGGGCTCGTAGTACTCGGGGAACGGGCCGTCGTTGCGGCCCGGGCCGAAGATGTGGCCATGGCCCTGCGGCTTCATGATGAAGGCGTACTTGGTGCCGGGCTTCCAGCCGCCGTCGGGCACGTCGCCCACCCACTTCTCGCCGTTCCAGGCGATGACGGCCTTGTCGGGCGCGTAGGGCTGGCCCTTGAGGTCCACGGAGGCGCGGTTGTAGATGATGCGGCGGTTCACCGGCCAGCACCAGGACCAGTTCGGGTACAGGCCGATGGCCGCCTGCTCCGGGGTCTGGGTGGTGTCGCGGCGCGCGGCCATGTTGCCCTTCTCGGTGTAGGACTGGCAGTACAGCCAGTTGCCCGAGCAGGTGGACCCGTCGGCCTGCAGGAAGGCGAAGCTCGGAACCTGCTCGCCCTTCTTGTAGGTCTTGTCCTTGATGACCGTGTCGCGGGTGAAGAAGCCGTTGATCAGCTTGGCGGTGGCGTGCGGGTCGAACTCGCCGTGCTCGTTCTCCCACAGGTGCGTGCCCAGGCCCAGGATGGCCTCGGCCAGCTCGCCGCCTTCGGCCGCGTACAGTTCCTTGATCTTCTTGGTCAGCTCAAGGATGATCTCGCCGTCGGGACGGGTGTCGCCCCAGGGCTTCGGGCCCTGATAGCGCCACTGCATCCAGCGGCCGGAGTTGGTGATGGAGCCTTCCTTCTCGATGGACACGGCGCAGGGCAGCATGAAGACCTCGGTCTTGATCTTCTTGGGATCCATGCCCGGGCCCTTCCAGAAGGACGCCGTCTCGTTGTCGAAGATGTTGACGTTCACCATCCAGTCCAGCGTGGTCATCGCCTCGCGGGTCTTGTTGGAGTTCGCCCCGCCGCAGGCCGGGTTCTGGCCCCAGGCGAAGAATCCCTTGAAGGATCCCTTGGACATCTCGTCGAACAGGTACAGCCAGGAGTAGTTCTTGCCCACGTCGACCTTGGGCAGCAGCTGGTATCCCGCCTCGGGGGTCGCCGAGGGGTACATGGCCTTCAGGAAGCTGTTCATGTACTTGGGATAGTTCTGCCACCAGGCGGCGCTCTTGGGGTCCTTGGCGCCCATCAGGTGCGGGGCGGCCATGGCGTTGTTGTAGGCCTCGACGGTGTCCAGCTTGGCGGTGGGGATGCCCAGGTAGCCGGGCAGGATGTGCCACAGCAGGCAGTGGTCCGTGGAGCCCTGCACGTTGGATTCGCCGCGCAGCGCGTTGACGCCGCCGCCGGCCACGCCGATGTTGCCCAGCAAGAGCTGGATCATGGCCATGGAGCGGATGTTCTGCACGCCGACGGTGTGCTGGGTCCAGCCCATGGCGTACATGACCGTGCCGGACTTGGTGGGCACGCCGGTGGCCGAGTAGGCCTTGTAGACCTTCAGCAGGTCTTCCTTGGGGGTGCCGGTGATCTCGCTCACGCGGTCCAGGGTGTAGCGGCTGAAGTGCTTTTTCAGCAGCTGGAAGACGCAGCGCGGGTGCTGCAGGGTCGCATCCTTCTTGGGGATGCCCTCGGACTCGTACTCGAAGCCCCAGGTCTTCTTGTCGTACTTGCTGGTCGAGGGGTCGAACCCGGAGAACAGGCCGTCCTTGAAGGAGAAATCCTTGCCCACGATGAACGAGGCGTTGGTGTAGTTGACCACGTACTCCTTGAAATACTTCTCGTTGTCCAGGATGTACTTGATCATGCCGCCAAGGAAACCGATGTCGGAGCCCGAACGCAGGGGGGCGTAGATGTCGGCCTTGGTGGAGGTGCGGGTATAGCGCGGGTCGACGTGGATCAGGGTTGCTCCCTTGTCCTTGGCCCGCAGCACCCACTTGAAGGAAATCGGGTGGTTTTCGGCAGCGTTGCTGCCCATGATAAGAATGCAATCACTGTTCTGGAGGTCGATCCAGTGATTGGTCATCGCGCCGCGTCCGAACGACTCTGCCAGAGCCGCAACAGTCGCGCTGT
>CAYUIN010000003.1:0-19102 GCA_964444695.1 uncultured Desulfocurvus sp. | reverse complement strand
TACAGCGGGTTGTCCGTGCCCACGCGGCCTTCGATCAGGCCCAGGGCCTTGTGGTAGTGGGCCAGGGCCTCCACGCGGCGCCCCGCACCGTGCAGGGCCAGGGCCAGGCAGTTGCGGGTCTTGGCGTCGATCACCGGCCCGGCGCCGATGCTGTGGGCCAGGGCCAGGGCCTCGCGCAGCAGGCCCTCGGCGCCCTCGTGGTCGCCCTGCTCCAGGGCCAGCATCCCGGCCCGGCTCATGTCGCGGATACGGCCCAGGGCCTTGCAGCGGCAGCCGCCGCCGCAGGCGCCCTTGCATTCGTGGCCCGCGCCGTGGCGATGCCCGACGCCGCCGCAACCGCAGCCCGACTCCGCCCCATGTCCGCCCTGTCCGCCGTGTCCGTGCCCAGCGCCGTGCATCCGCGCCCTGTCTTTGCTGCTGCCCATCTGATTCTCCCTGTGCCGCCGCCCGCGCCCTGGGCCCAAGCGGTCGTGTCGCTGATGTTTCTGGTGGCTTCGAATCTCATCCCTGTTGCCGGACATCGCCGGGGGCCATCGGGGCCAACGGGGGCCACCTGGGGTTCACCCGGGGCCACCTGGGGTCACCTGGGGTCACCTGGGGCCACCCGGGGCCACCCGGGGCCACATGGGGTTGCCGGGGTCACCGGGGCTGCTCATTGCCTCGACCTCGTCTCCTTGGCCTGTTTGTGTTGATAGTGAAAATCATTTTCATCTGCAAGCTCTTTTTTCCCGCCCCCGCATCCCATGGCAACCGGCTGAAACCAAAGGAGCGGAATCAGGACCGGCGCCCCCGGCACGGGCAGGCGGCTTGCCAAGCGCCCGGTCAATTTCGTTTCAGGCCGCCTGCCGGGCTGCACGACGCCTCGGGCCACGCTCCGCACGGCCCGCCCCGTCCAGCCGCATGCCGAGCCCCTCCCGCAGGCCCAGCCGCCCGACAAGCGGCGCACCCACCCCGGCCGCCTGGGGCCGCAGGCCCGCCTCGCGGGCCGCCCCTCGCACGCCACACGCCAAAATCCTTCCCCTTTTTCCGCAAACAGGGCTATGGTGAAGGCACCGCAAGAAACACAACCCACGGAGACAGCATGAGCCTGAACGTCGAACGCATCACGCGCGGCTTCGCGGGGACGGTGATCCTCATCTCCCTGCTCCTGGCCGCCTTCCATTCCCTGTACTGGCTGTGGTTCACGGCCTTCGTCGGCGCGAACCTCCTGCAATCGGCCTTCACCAACACCTGCCCGCTGATGGCCGTGCTGCGCAGGATGAACAGGGGCTGACCCGCTCCCCGGCGCCGCCGCACAGGCGGCCCCGGGGGCGCCCGGAAACCCTACCGGGCGGCTCGGAATAACTCCCTTTTTTCCCGCGCCTCTTTCGCCGCACCGCCCATCCGTGGTATGCCTCGGCATCCCCCGCACCGGCGCCCGGTCGCGGCGGGGCACGGCCCGCCCGCCCCGGGCAGGACAGGAACACACAACCACGCGGACCGACCATGAAACGCACCATCACCCTCTCCCTCGGCGCCCTGGCCATGCTGCTGCTCATCCTGTGGCAGGCGGGCACTTTCCGCACGGGAACCATCGGCCCCGGCGACGTGACGCCCGCCGCCGCCGCCGAGCCCGCGCCCCAGGCCACCGTCAGCGCCCGGCGCGCGACCATCGAGGAGGTCTACGAGGCCCCGGGCACCATCCGCCCGCGCACCGAGACCCGCATCGAGGCCCAGGTCACGGGCCGCATCCGCGAGGTACGCGTGCGCGCCGGGGACGTGGTCCGCCGGGGCGAGACGCTGATCGTGCTGGACGACCGCGAGCTGACCGCCCGCGCCCAGGGCACCGAGGAGGGCCGCGCCGCCGCCCGCTCCGCCCTGGAACAGGCCCGCCAGGGCGTGGCCGAGGCCAAGGCCGACTTCGACAAGGCCCAGGCCCAGTACAAGCGCATCCGCACCCTGTTCGACGAGAAGGCCGTGGCCCAGCGCGAGCTGGACCAGGCCGAGGCCGAATACCTCCAGGCCGAGGCCCGCCTGTCCCGCTCGCGCGACGCCGTGATCGGGGCCGAGGCCGCCCTGCGCCAGGCCGACAGGCTGGCCGAGGAAACCCAGATCGCCAAGGGCTACACCGAGATCCGCGCGCCCGAGGACATGGAAGTGGCCCGGCGCATGGCCGAGCCCGGCGACCTGGCCGTGCCCGGCAAGGCGCTGCTCATCGTGCAGACGGCGGGCGCCCTGCGCCTGGAGGCCCACGTCCGCGAGGGTCTGGTGGGCCGCGTGCGCCCGGGGGTGGAACTGGACGTGTCCGTGCCCGCCATGGAGCGCATGGTGCGCGGCGTGGTGGAGGAGGTGGTGCCCGCCGCCGACCCGACCACCCGCAGCTTCCTGGTCAAGGTCGGGCTGCCGGAGATCATGGGCGCGCACCCCGGGATGTTCGGGCGGCTGCTGGTGCCCGCCGGGGAGCGCGAGGCCGTGCTCCTGGACGCCCGGGCCGTGACCCGCACCGGGCAGTTGGAGACCGTGCGCGTGCATGACGGACAGACCTGGCGCACGGTCTTCGTGCGCACGGCCCCGGCGGACGGCGGGCGGGTGGAGGTCCTCTCCGGCCTGACCGGCGACGAGACCGTGGGCCTGCCGGAGGGAGCGCAGTGAGCGACGCCCAGCACCCGCGAGGGGTCATCCCGGCCATCGTCGAGGCCTTTTTGGAGACGCGCCTGTCCATCCTGCTGGTCATCGCCACGCTGTGCCTGGGCGCGGCGGCGGTGCTGCTGACCCCGCGCGAGGAGGAGCCGCAGATCGTCGTGCCCATGGCGGACGTCATGGTCCGCGTGCCCGGCGCCGGGGCCGAAGAGGTGGAAAAGCTCGTCACCACGCCGCTGGAGCGCATCCTGTGGCAGATCGACGGGGTGGAGCACGTCTATTCCGTGTCGCGCCGCGACCAGGCCATGGCCACGGTGCGCTTCTTCGTGGGCCAGGACCGCGAGGAGTCCCTGCTCAAGCTGCACAACGCCATCCAGAAGAACCTGGACCTGGTGCCCGCCATCGTCGGCGGCTGGGCCGTGCGCCCGGTGGAGATCGACGACGTGCCCATCGTGGCCGTGGCCCTGTATTCCGACACCCTGGACGACCACGCCCTGCGCCGCGTGGGCGAGGAGGTCTTCCACCGTCTGGCCGAGCTGCCGGACGTCTCGCGCGTGCTGCTCAGCGGCGGGCGCCCGCGCGAGGTCCGCGCCGAGCTGGACCCGCAGCGCATGGCGGGCATGGGCGTCAGCGCGGCGGACATCGAGCGCGCCCTGGCCGCGTCGGACTCCTCGTCCACCGCCGGATCCCTGGTCCAGGCGGACCGGGAGATCAACGTGCGCACCGATTCCTTCCTGATGAGCGCCGCCGACGCGGGCGGGGTCGTGGTCGGGGTCTGGGAAGGCCGCCCGGTGCACCTGCGCGACGTGGCCACCGTGCGCGACGTGCCCGCCGAGGCCGACACGTACACGCGCATCGGCTTCTCCTCCCGGGCCGAGGCCGAGGCGGGCCCGCGCGGCGCGGCGCCCGGCCGGTCCATGCCCAGCGTGACCCTGGCCGTGGCCAAGAAGAAGGGCACCAACGCCGTGGACGTCTCCGCCGCCGTCAAGGAACGCATGGCCGCGCTGGCCGAGACCGTGCTGCCCTCGGACGTGCGCTACGAGATCGTGCGCGACTACGGCGCCACGGCCCAGGAGAAGGTGGACAACCTGTTGTCCTCGCTGTTCTTCGCCATCCTGACGGTGGTCGCCCTGCTGGCCGTGACCCTGGGCCGACGCGAGGCCGCCGTGGTGGCCCTGGCCGTGCCGCTGTCCTTCGCCCTGGCCCTGTTCGTGAACTACGCCATGGGCTACACCGTGAACCGCGTGACCCTGTTCGCGCTGATCCTCTCCCTGGGCCTGGTGGTGGACGACCCCATCACCAACGTGGACAACATCCAGCGCCACATCCGGCGCGGCACGCTGCCCCCGCGCGGGGCCACGCTGTTCGCCGTGGCCGAGGTCCTGCCCCCGGTGATCATGTCCACCCTGGCGATCATCGTGTCCTTCACGCCGATGTTCTTCATCACCGGGATGATGGGCCCGTACATGGCGCCCATGGCGGCCAACGTGCCGCTGACGGTGACCTTCTCCACCCTGTGCGCGCTGACCGTGGTGCCCTGGATGGCCTATCTGCTGCTGCGCGGCCAGGCCGGGCGGGACAAGGGCGCCGAAGGCGGCGAACTGGCCGGGGTCAACCCCGTGATCCGCCGGGCCTACGCCCGGGTCATCACCCCGTTCCTGGAATCCGCCGGGCGGCGCAGGCTTTTGTGGCTGGGCATCGTGGTCCTGCTGCTGGGCTCCTGCGCCCTGGCCGCCCTGCGCCTGGTGCCGCTGAAGATGCTGCCCTTCGACAACAAGAACGAATTCCAGCTGGTCGTGGACATGCCCGAGGGCACGCCCCTGGAGGCCACGGACCGCGTGGTGCGCCGCTTCGAGGACTACCTGCGCACCGTGCCCGAGGTGGAGAACTGGACCACCTACGCGGGCACGGCCTCGCCCATGGACTTCAACGGCATGGTCCGCCACTACTACCAGCGCCAGGGCGGCAACGTGGCCGACATCCGCGTCAACCTGGCGGACAAGACCCGGCGTGAGCAGCAGAGCCACGCCATCGTGCTGCGCCTGCGCCCGGACCTGGAGCGCCTGGCCGCCGAGTCCGGCGCGGCCCTGAAGATCGTCGAGGTCCCGCCCGGGCCGCCGGTGATCTCCACCCTCACGGCCGAGGTCTACGGCACGCCGGACAGGACCCACGCCCAACTGCTGGCCGCCGCCGACCAGGTGGCGGAGCTGATGCGCACCGAGCCGCTGGTGGCGGACGTGGACACCTCCGCCGAGGCCCCGCGCGACTACCTGGATTTCGAGCTGGACAAGGAGAAGGCCGCGCTGCACGGCGTCAGCGCCGAGGCCGTGAGCGGGGCCCTGGCCATGGCCGCCACGGGCGCCGTGCCCGCCACGGTGCACGAGCCCGCCGAGCGCCAGCCGCTGCCGGTGCGCGTGGTCCTGCCGCGGGCGCGGCGCATCTCCGCCGGGGGCCTGGGCCAGATGCCGCTGCACAGCGCCCCCGAGGGCGCGCCCGAGGGCATGGTGCCCCTGGCGGAGCTGGGCCGCTTCGAGATGCTGCCCGCCTGCCAGCCCATCTACCACAAGGACCTCAGGCGCGTGGCCTTCGTCTACGGCGAGATGGCCGGGCGCTCCCCGGCCGAGGCGGTCTGGGACCTGCAATCCCGCCTGGCGGCGGACCCGCTGCCCCCGGGCACCGAGGCCGAATGGGCGGGCGAGGGCGAATGGCAGATCACGGTGCGCGTGTTCCGCGACCTGGGCCTGGCCTTCGGCGCGGCCCTGGTGGGCATCTTCATCCTGCTGGTCGTCCAGACCAAGTCCTTCGGCATGCCGCTGCTGATCATGTCCGCCATCCCGCTGACGGTCATCGGCATCATGCCCGGCTTCTGGCTGCTGAACATGCTCTTCGCCCGGGACGTGGGCGCGCTGCCCAACCCGATCTTCTTCACCGCGACCTCGATGATCGGGATGATCGCCCTGGGCGGCATCGTGATCCGCAACTCCCTGGTGCTCATCGAATTCATCCAGGACAGCATGCGCCAGGGCCTGGAGCTCAAGGAGGCCATCGTGCAGAGCGGGGCCGTGCGCCTGCGGCCCATCGTGCTCACGGCGGCCACCACGGCCCTGGGCGCCTGGCCCATCACCCTGGACCCGATCTTCTCGGGCCTGGCCTGGGCCCTGATCACCGGGCTGTTCGCCTCCACGGCCTTCACCCTGGTGGTGATCCCGGTGGCGGCCTACGGCATCTTCGGGCGCCGTGGCGCGCGCTGAAAAACAAGCGGGGGCGGCCCGCCCGGGCCGCCCCCGCATCCTTTCGCAGCGGGGCCGCGCGGCGCTAGCGCCAGCCGCCCGGCGCCTCGCGGAACTCCATGTCCATCTCCTCGCTGATGCCCACGCTCACGAGCCTCTCGCTCTCGGCGCAGACCACGTTGCGTTCGGGGTCGAAGCCCTGGTCCAGGGCCACCTCGCGCCAGTGGTCGCAGGCCTCGCGGGCGGACCGCAGGGCGTACCCCGCCTCGTCCTTTTCAAAACGCACGATCCATCTCCACATGATCGTCCTCCACGGCGGCGGCGCCGCCGGTTGTTTTTCTTTCGCTTCCCACAAGCTAATCATCCGGACCCGGCTCGGCAACGGCCCCTGGCGGCCGGGGCGGGGACGTGCTACAGCCTGGGACCGACACTCAGCAACGCGCCACACCAAGGAGTAGACGCATGAAGTTCGTAAGCACCGACAAGGCCGCCGCCGCGGTGGGCCCGTACAGTCAGGCAGTGGACACCGGATCGCTGGTCTTCGTCAGCGGGCAGCTGGGCCTGGCGCCCGGCAGCGGCGAAATGGCCGAGGGCTTCGCGGGCCAGGTCAAGCAGGCCCTGGCGAACCTGAAGGCCATCCTGCACGAGGCCGGGATCGGCCTGGACAACGTGGCCCTGGTGGAGGTCTTCTTGACCGACATGGGCGCCTTCCCGGAATTCAACACGATCTACGCCCTGTTCTTCGGCGACCACAAGCCCGCCCGGGCCGTGGTCGAGGTCTCCGCCCTGCCCAAGGGAGGGCTGGTGGAGATCAAATGCACCGCCTGCCGCTAGGACTGCGACACGCCGCACGCAAGGCCCCGGGAACCGCGTTCCCGGGGCCTTTTGCGTGGCGCCCGCGAAAAGTTCCGTAGGGACGGCACGATGCGGTTCTCCTTTGCAAGAAACCCAAACCGTGGTATATTGGCGCGAATATTCGCAACAAGCCCAGAACAGTCCCACACCGGGGGGAATCTATGGACTCCATAGGCAGCGTCGTCGGCATCGGCGGAACCGTCCAGGCACAGTCGGGCGAAGGCGTCAGAACCCTTGCCCAGGGCGATCCCATCTATCCCGGAGACGTGCTGTCCACCGGCCAGGGATCCAACGTCGAGATCAAATTCACCGACGGCTCCGTTCTGGCGCAGGGCGAAAGCTCCCAGCTGACCATCGACGAATACGTCTTCGACCCCCACGACAGCGGGGCCTCCAACATGCTGGTGAACATGGCCCAGGGCACGTTCCGCATGGTCACCGGCGAGCTGGCCAAGGCCAACCCCGAGGGCGTGACCATCCAGTCGCCCCTGGCCACCATCGGCATCCGAGGCACCGGCGCGGACTTTCAGGTGCCCCCGGACGGCTCCATGAAGGTCGGCGTGTTCCAGTACGACGGCCTGGACCTGACCATCACCACGCCCTTCGGCACCGTGGTCATCAACAACGCCAACCAGATCCTGGACATCGCGGCCGACGGCCAGATCGGCGCGCTGCGCGCGTACACCACCCTTGAACAGGCGTTCTTCAACGCCGTGGCGCCCATCGTCTCCATCCCCCTGCCCGCCAACGGCACCGGGGACGAGGGCGGCGACGGCGAAGAGGGAGACGCGACCACCGGCGGCGGCGAGGGCGAGGGCGGCGACGGCGGTGGCGAGGGCGAAGGCGGCGGCGAGGGAGACGGCGGCGGCGAAGGCGAGGGTGAAGGCGAAGGCGGCGGCGAAGGCGAGGGCGAGGGCGAGGTCACCGTCACCGTGACCACCACCGAAGGCGCCACCACGGCCGACGTGCTGGCCTTCGTGTCCGCGCTGTTCAGCCAGGCCACCGGCCCCGTCCAGGCCCAGGGCGAGGAGCTCCAGGGCCTGCTGAGCGTCATTTCGAACATCACGGCCACCGTGGTCCAGGAGACCACCGAAGAGACCACCGACGACGAGCCCGTGCCTGTGGAAGAGGAAATCGCCGCCACCACCGGCAATGCGCTGAGCGGCACCAACTTCGCCGACTCGCTCACGGCGAGCAGCGAGGCCTACGCCATCTCCGGCCTGGCCGGGCAGGACACCATCACCGGCTCCGGCTACGACGACACCATCTCCGGCGGCGACGGCCAGGACTTCATCGACGCGGGCTCGGGCGACGACCTGATCTCCGGCGGCGACGGCGACGATTCCATCATCGGCGGCTACGGCGACGACTCCATCTCCGCCGACGCGGGCAACGACACCGTGACCGGCGGCGACGGGGCCGACTCCATCTCCGGCGGCGCGGGCAACGACAACCTCAACGGCGAAAGCGGCAACGACACCATCTCCGGCGGCGACGGCGACGATACGGTCCAGGGCGGCTACGGCGCCGACCTGGTCTACGGCGGCGACGGCAACGACGCCATCTACGGCAACATCCTGGCCTACCAGTCCGACGGCTACGCCGACACCCTGATCGGCGGCGCGGGCGACGACACCTTCTACGGGGACTCCTACGACTGGGTCTCCTACGAAGATTCCTCCTCGGCCATCAGCTTCGACTGGACCGGCGGCCAGACCACCGTCTACGGCACCTCCACGGACAGCCTGGTGGGCGTGACCAAGGTCCAGGGCACGGACTACGACGACACCATGATCGCCGGGACGACCTTCAACACCGCCGTGACCTTCCTCGGCGGCGACGGAAACGACTCCATGGTCGGCGGTACCATGGGCGACTTCTTCTTCGCCGGACAGGGCGACGACACCATCGACGGCGGCGACGGCACGGACACCGTGAGCTTCGCCATGGCCGACAGCGGCGGCGAGCTGCAGATGACCGGCAACGGCACCGGCACGGCCACCGACGCCGAGGGCAACGTCACCCACCTGACGAACGTCGAGGCCTTCTTCGGCTCGCACTACGCGGACACCGCCGTGGGCGACGGCTCCACCACCTTCCTCGCGGGCATGATGGGTTCCGACTCCATCACCGGCGGCGACGGCAACGAGACCATCTACGGCGACGACACGGGCAACTCCTTCTCCACCACGCTGGGCACCAGCACCCTGGTCGCCGGGGACGACACCATCCACGCCGGGGCGGGCAACGACACCGTTTTCGGCGGCTACGGCAACGACATGCTGTACGGCGAGGACGGCAACGACTCCCTGGACGGCGGATACGGCAACGACACCCTGGACGGCGGCATCGGCGACGACACGCTCTATGCGGGCGACGGCGACGACTCCCTGTCCGGCGGCGACGGCGCCGACACCCTGAGCGGCGGGACCGGGGACGACATCCTGGACGGCGGCGCGGGCAACGACGAGCTGTGGGACAACTCCGGCGACGACACCCTGCTGGGCGGCGACGACAACGACACCCTGTTCTCCGACAGCGGCAACAACTCCCTGGACGGCGGCAACGGCGACGACTACGCCAACTACGAGGACGCGGGCGTCACCAACGCCGACCTGTCCACCGGCACCGCCACCCACGGCTCCTACACCGACACCCTGACGGGCATCGAGCACCTGACGGGCAGCTACTACGACGACACCCTGACCGGCGACTCGGGCAGCAACTCCCTGTACGGCGGCTACGGCAACGACTCCCTGTCCGGCGGCGTCGGCTCCGACACCCTGGACGGCGCCAGCGGCAACGACACCCTGGACGGCGGAGACGGCACAGACTCCCTGGCCGGCGGCTACGGCAACGACTCGCTCTACGGCGGCACCGGCGGGGACACCATAAGCGGCGGCGAGGACAACGACACCATCAACGGCGGCACCGGCTCCGACTCCCTGGACGGCGGGTACGGCTACGACCTGCTCAGCTACAGCGGCCACAGCGGCAACATCGTCGCCGACCTGGCCGACGGCACCAGCCTGACCATCAGCGAAGGCTCCGGCACGGACACCGTGATCAACTTCGAGCACATCGAGGGCGGCACGGCCAACGACTCCCTCACCGCCCGTTCGGACATCGGCAGCTCGCTGTTCGGCGGCGAGGGCGACGACACCCTCACCGCCGCCGGGACCACCGTGGACACCCTCTACGGCGGCGAGGGCAACGACATCCTGATAGGCAACGGCGACGACTGGGCCAACTACCTGGGCAGCGCCTCGGGCATCACCGGCACCCTGTCCGGCAGCACCTTCACCGGCGACGGCACGGACTCCCTGACCGGGATCCTGAACGTCCAGGGCTCCGACCACGACGACAGCCTGACCGGCGACTCCAACGACAACACCTTCGACGGCGGCGACGGCAACGACACCCTGAAGGGCGAGTACGGCAACGACTCCCTGCTCGGCGCCGACGGCGACGACTCCCTGGACGGCGGCACCGGCGACGACACCCTGGTCGGCGGCGACGGCGACGACACCCTGGTCGGCAACGGGTCCGACCTGCTGCTGGGCATGGCGGGCAACGACAGCATCATCGGCTCCGGCACCTACGACACCCTGTCCTACGAGGGCGAGTACGCCTCCACCGTAAACCTGTCCTCCAGCGACGTGACCGTGGACGACTCGACCTACGAGGCCAACCGGGGCGTCAACGTCGACGGCACGGACACCATCTCCGGCATCGACAAGGTCACCGGGTCCTACTCCGGCGATCTGCTCATCGGCAACGCCAACAACAACATCCTCGACGGCGCAAACGGCAACGACACCCTCGTCGGCACCGCGGGAGACAACACCCTCATCGGCGGCAGCGGAACCGACTGGGCCTGGTACAACATCGGCGTCACCGGCCCCATCACCGCCGTGTACAGCGACGGCTACGTGACCCACGACGGCCAGAACACCGACCAGATCAGCGGCATCGAGGGCATCGAGGGCACAAGCAGCTCGGACTCCATCGACGCCACCTACGCCTCCTTCGCCGTCGAGTTCCACGGCAACGCGGGCGACGACACCCTGATCGGCGGCGACGCCGGGGACGTCCTGCGCGGCGGGGACGACAACGACTCCCTGACCGGCGGCCTGGGCAACGACCTGCTCTACGGCGACGACGGCAACGACACCCTGGAAGGCGGGGACGGCAACAACCGCCTGTACGGCGGCGACGGCGACGACTCCCTGATCGGCGGTTCCGCCTACGAAACCCTCGACGGCGGAAACGGCAACGACACCATAAACGCCGGGGACGGCACCGACCGCATCTACGCCAGCGCCGGTAGCGACGTGATCGACGGCGGCAGCGGCATCGACACCCTGAGCTTCGCCAACTATTCCGAAGGCGTGCAGGTGACATTCAGCGCCCTGTACGCGGGGACCTACGGCACCTCCACCTTCAGCAACGTCGAGGTGCTCCAGGGCTCGTACTACGACGACACCATCATCGGCTCCGCGGACGCGGACACCGTGTCCTCCGACTACGGCGACGACAGCCTGTCCATGGGCGACGGGGCGGACTCGGTCAGCGCCGGATACGGCGACGACACGGTCCTTGGCGGCGACGGCAACGACACCATCCTGGGCGGCTCCGACAACGACAGCCTCCTGGGCGAGGGCGGGGACGACTCCCTGGACGGCGGCTACGGCAACGACTCCATGGAAGGCGGCATCGGGAGCGACACCCTGCTGGGCGGGTACGGCGACGACACCATGCTCGGCGGCGACGGCAACGACTCCCTGGACGCCAGCACCGGCGAAGACTCCCTGGACGGCGGCGACGGCGACGACACCCTGCTGGGCGGCTACGGCGACAACACCCTGGACGGCGGCCTGGGCACCGACCTCGCCGTGTACGCCGCCTACTACGGCGACGTGACGGTCAACCTGCTCACCGGCGTCGCCACCCACATGGACTATTCCGACACCGGCACGGACAGCCTGTCCGGCATCGAGAACGTGACCATCACCTCCGGCAGCTACGACGCCACCCTCATCGGCGACGCCCACGACAACATGCTCTCCGGCTACTACGGAGACGACTCCCTGGACGGCGGCGAGGGCAACGACACCCTGACCGGCGGCTCCGGGAACGACACCCTGCTGGGTGGCCTCGGCAACGACTCCCTGGACGCCGGATACGGAAACGACTCCCTGCTGGGCGGGGACGGCAACGACTCCCTCTCCGGCGGAGACGGGGACGACACCCTGCAGGGCGGCTTAGGGGACAACCACCTCGTCGGCGACTACGGCTTCGACTGGGTCTGGTACAACTCCGGCGTCACCGGCCCGATCACCGTCAACTTCAGCACCGGCCAGGTGACGCACGACTCCACGAGCACCGACCTGCTGAGCGGCATCGAGGGCATCGAGGGCACGGACGAGGCGGACTCCATGAACGCCACCGGCCACGGCTACGACCTGGAGATGCAAGGCAACGGCGGCAACGACACCCTCATCGGCGGCGACGGGGCCGACACCATCAGCGGCGGCCTGGGCGACGACTCCATGGACGGCGGCAACGGCACCAACGTCCTGGAATACAGCCAGTCCGCCACCGCGGTGAAGGTGGACCTGTCCAGCGGCACGGCCAGCGGCGAGGGATCGGACGTCTTCACCAACTTCCAGGTGGTCTGGGGCTCGCAATACGCGGACGAGCTGACCGGCGCCAGCACCGACGACACCCTCTACGGCCACGAAGGCAACGACACCCTGACCGGCTCCGCCGGGAGCGACGTGCTCTACGGCAACGAGGGCAACGACTTCCTGCACGGCGGCGACGGCTCCGACACCCTGGACGGCGGCGACGGCTCCGACACCTTCTACTACAACAACATGAACGAGCTGGGCGACTCGGTGGCCAACTTCCGCTGGGGCTGGGACGTGTTCCAGTTCGAGAACGACGGGTTCGACTACGGCAACCTGGGCACCGGCACCCTGGACGCCAGCCGCTTCTTCAGCGTCGACAACTACTCCGGCACCCCCAACGTCGGCACCGACGGCGAGGTCTTCATCTACGACACCTCCAACGACGCCCTGTACTACGACAGCGACGGCGACGACGCCAACTCGGGCGTCCTCGTCGCGGACTTCCAGGGCAACGTGGGCTTCGGCACCAACAACCACTCCGAGCCCACGGCGGAGAGCATCCAGATCGTGGACCTGGTGACGCACCTCGGCTAGGCACGCGCCACGCAAAAGACACCCGACCAGGCCCCCGGCGGCGCACGCCCCGGGGGCCTGTTGCGTGGCGCGGCCCCGGGCGCCCCGGCCCCGCCCGCAGGCCCCGCCCGTGGCCGACAACGGCACAGGATACGGGTTGACAAGATCGCGGCGCCGGACGAAGACAACGGGATGCACACACTGAAGAAACGACTGGCGGCGGGCGAGCCCGTCATCGGCTCCTGGGTCACCCTGGCCAACCCCGGCCTGGTGGAAATCATGGCCCGCGCCGGGTTCGACTGGCTGGCCGTGGACCTGGAACACAGCGTCATCACCATCCGCGAGGCCGAGGAGCTGATCCGGATCATGGACCTGCTGGGCGTGGCGCCCCTGGTGCGCCTGTCCTGGAACGATCCCATCCAGATCAAGCGGGTCATGGACGCCGGGGCCCACGGGGTCATCGTGCCCATGGTCAACACCCCCGAGCAGGCCAAGGCCGTGGTCTCCGCCGTGCGCTACCCCGGCGCGGGCACGCGCGGCGTGGGCCTGGCCCGCGCCCAGGGCTACGGCGCCCGCTTCGAGGAGTACAAGAACTGGCTGGCGGAAAACGCCGTGATCATCGCCCAGGTGGAGCACATCCAGGCCGTGCAGAACCTCGAGGAGATCCTCGCGGTGGACGGGGTGGACGGCTTCATCGTCGGGCCCTACGACCTCTCGGGCTCGCTGGGCGTGCCCGGCGACTTCGAACACCCCGAGATGCGCGCCGCCCTGGCCCGCGTCCGCGAGGTGGCCGCGCGCACGGGCGCGCGCTCCGGCACCCACGTCATCGAGCCGGACCCCGCGCTGCTGACCCGCGCCCTGGACCAGGGCTACACCTTCGTGGCCTACAGCCTGGACATCAGAATGCTCGACGTGGCCTGCCGCACCGGGCTGGCCGCCGTGCACAAAGGATAAGCCCCCATGAACACCATCGCCGTCATTCCCGCCCGCATGGGCTCTTCGCGCTTCCCCGGCAAACCCCTGGCCCCCATCGCGGGCATCCCGATGATCGGCCACGTCTGGAAGCGCACGGCCCTGGCCCTGGGCGAGGACAAGACCTTCGTCGCCACCTGCGACCAGGAAATCTTCGACTACATCGAGTCCGTGGGCGGGCGCGCGGTGATGACCGCCGACACCCACGAGCGCTGCACCGACCGCACCGCCGAGGCCCTCTTGAAGATCGAGGCGGGCACCGGCCGGGCCGACGTGGTGGTCATGGTCCAGGGCGACGAGCCCCTGGTGACCCCGGAGATGATCGAAAGCGCCGTGGCCCCCTTCGCCACGGACCCGGACGTCCAGGTGGTGAACCTGATGGGCGACCTGGCCAGCCGCGAGGAACACGACGACCCCAACGAGGTCAAGGTCGTGGTGGACCTGGCGGGCGACGCCCTGTACTTCTCGCGCGAGCCCATCCCGTCCTGGAAGAAGGGCGCCAAGAGCCTGCCGATGTACAAGCAGGTCTGCATCATCCCCTTCAGGCGCGACTTCCTGCTCAAATTCAACGCCCTGGCGCCCACGCCCCTGGAGATCGCCGAGTCCGTGGACATGCTGCGCCTGCTGGAACACGGCTACAAGGTGCGCATGGTGCACACCGGCGCGGTCAACATCGGCGTGGACACCCCGCGCGACCTGGCCGTGGCCGAGGCCCTGATGGCCAAGGACCCCGTGCTGGCCCGCTACGCCGAGGCCCTGCGCCCCTAGCGGACCCACGCAACCCCCACGGGACGAGCCTGTTATGTCTGAACACAAAGAACTGGCAGTGGTCTTCGGCGGCTCGGGCTTCCTGGGCAGCCACGTCTGCGACGAACTCTCGGCCGCCGGGTACCGGGTCCGCGTCTGCGACCTGACGCCCTCGCCCTTCCTGCACCCCGGGCAGGAGATGACCGTCTGCGACATCCTGGACCAGGACGCCGTGCGCGCCGCCGTCAAGGACGCGGCCTACGTCTACAACTTCGCCGGACTGGCGGACATCGACGAGGCCCGCGACAAGCCCATCCGCACCCTGGAACTGAACGTCATGGGCAACGCCCACATCCTGGAGGCCTGCCGGGCCGCCGGGGTGCGGCGCTACGTCTTCGCCAGCACGGTCTACGTCTATTCCGAAAAGGGCTCCTTCTACCGCGCCAGCAAGCAGGCCAGCGAGCGCGTCATCGAGGCCTACCGCGAGCGCTACGGCGTGCCCTACACCATCCTGCGCTACGGCTCGCTCTACGGCCGCCGGGCGGACATGCGCAACGGCATCTACCGCATCCTGCACTCCGCGCTGACCGAGGGCCGCGTGACCTACTCCGGCACCGGCGAGGAGCAGCGCGAGTACATCCACGTGCGCGACGCCGCGCGCCTGTCCGTGCGCATCCTGGACCCGCACTACGCGGACCAGCACGTGATCCTCACCGGGCCGTACCCGTACAAGGTCCGCGACCTGATGGAGATGGTCCGCGAGATCCTGGGCAACAAGCCCGACGTGCAGTTTTTGGAAAAACCCCTGGGCGGGCACTACAAGATCACGCCCTACGCCTTCTTGCCGCGCATCGGCACCAAGCTGGTGGGCGAATCCTACACCGACATGGGCCAGGGTCTGCTTGACTGCCTGGCCGAAATGCACGAAGACCTCGCGCGCCGGGCCGACGAGCCCGCAAGCGACAAGGAATCCTGATGCACGAGAACAAGCGGAACATCGCGGTCATCGGCTCCGGCTACTGGGGCAAGAACCTGGTGCGCAACCACCAGGCCCTGGGCTCCCTGCGCCTGATCTGCGACAAGAGCCAGGCCACCCTGGACAATTTCAAGAAGCAGTACCCCGACGTGGGCACCTGCCTGTCCCTGGGCGAGGTCCTGGGCGACGCGGGCGTCGAGGGCGTGGTCATCGCCACCCCGGCCGAGACCCACTTCACCATCGCCCAGGAGGCCCTGCTGGCGGGCAAGCACGTGTACGTGGAAAAGCCCCTGGTCCTGGACGAGGGCGAGGCCGCCCAGCTCATCGCCCTGGCCAGGGACAAGGGCCTGGTGCTGATGGTCGGGCACCTCTTGCAATACCACCCCGTGTTCGTGCACCTCAAACAGCTCGCCGCCTCCGGGGAGCTGGGGCGCATCAACTACATCTATTCCCACCGCCTGAACCTGGGCAAGATCCGCCGCGAGGAAAACGCCCTGTGGTCCTTCGCCCCGCACGACATCTCCATGATCCTGACCCTGGCGGGCGAGGAGCCGGAACACGTGCTGGCCACCGGCGGCAACTACCTGCACCAGAAGATCGCCGACGTGACCACCACGCACCTGGAATTCCCCTCGGGCCTCAAGGCGCACATCTTCGTGTCCTGGCTGCACCCGTTCAAGGAACAGAAGCTCGTGGTGGTGGGCGACCGCAAGATGGCCGTGTTCGACGACACCCTGCCCTGGGCGGACAAGCTGCTGCTCTACCCGCACACCATCAACTGGGAAGGCGGCGTGCCCGTGCCCAACAAGGCCGAGGCCGAGCGCCCCGAGATCCCCCAGGCCGAGCCCCTGCGCCTGGAGTGCGAGCACTTCCTGCGCAGCATCGAAGGCGGCATGGCCCCGATCACCGACGGCGCCGAGGGCCTGCGCGTGCTGCGCGTGCTCAACGCCGCCCAGCGCGCCCTGGACCACGGCTGCCGCGTGCAGAGCGCCCCGGCCCCCGAGGCCGCCCGGCCCTACAAGGTCCACGAGAGCGCCTACGTGGACGAGGGCGTGACCATCGGCGAGGGCACCAGCGTCTGGCATTTCTCCCACGTCATGAAGGGCTCCATCATCGGCCGCGACTGCCGCATCGGCCAGAACGTCGTCGTCGGGCCCGACGCCCGCGTGGGCAACGGCTGCAAGATCCAGAACAACGTCTCGGTCTACACCGGCGTGACCCTGGAGGACGACGTGTTCTGCGGCCCGTCCATGGTCTTCACCAACGTCTACAACCCGCGCTGCCACATCCCCCGGATGCACGAGCTGCGCGAGACCCTGGTCAAGAAGGGCGCCACCCTGGGCGCCAACTCGACCATCGTCTGCGGCACCACCGTGGGCCGCTACGCCTTCGTGGGCGCGGGCGCCGTGGTCACCGCCGACGTGCCGGACCACGCCCTGGTGGTGGGCAACCCCGCCGTGCGCAAGGGCTGGATGTGCCACTGCGGCGAGCGCCTGCACGAGGACCTGGCCTGCCCGGCCTGCGGCGCGCAGTACCGCCAGGACGGCCCGGGCCTGACCAGGATCGATTGATTTTTTTCCGCACCACCAACGCCGGGCCCGGCCCGGCGCATACGGAGCACACACCGCAATGAAGATGCAGTTCATCGACCTCAAGGAACAATTCCGGCGCCTGGAACCTGAAATCCGCCGCCGCATGGACGACGTCCTGGCCCACGGCCAGTTCATCCTGGGCCCCGAAGTCCGCGAACTGGAACAGAACCTGGCCGAGTTCGCCGGAGTGAAGAACGCCATCACCTGCTCCAGCGGCACCGACGCCCTGCTCCTGGCCCTCATGGCCCACGGCGTGGGCCCCGGCGACGCCGTGTTCACCACGCCCTTCACCTTCATCGCCACCGCCGAGGTCGTGGCCCTGCTGGGCGCCACCCCCGTGTTCGTGGACGTGGACCCGGGAACCATGAACATGGACCCCGAGGCCCTGCGCGACGCCGTGCGCGCCCTGACCGTGGGCGACGCCGGGCAGCATCCGCTGCCCAGGGGCGCGGCCAAGCTGACCCCCAAGGGCGTCATCCCCGTGGACATCTTCGGCCTGCCCGCCGACTACAAGGCCATCCAGGCCGTGGCCGACCGCCACGGGCTGTTCGTGCTCCAGGACGCCGCCCAGAGCTTCGGCGGCGTGCAGGACGGACGGCGCTGCGGCGCCATGGGCCACGCCGGGGCCACCAGCTTCTTCCCGGCCAAACCCCTGGGCTGCTACGGCGACGGCGGCGCCGTGTTCACCGACGACGACGAGCTGGCCGCCCTGATGCGCTCCCTGCTGTTCCACGGCAAGGGCAACCACAAGTACGACAACGACCGCATCGGCATCAACGGCCGCCTGGACACCCTGCAGGCCGCCATCCTGCTGCCCAAGCTGGCCGTGTTCCAGGACGAGCTGGACGCCCGCCAGCGCGTGGCCGCCAAATACACCGAGCTGCTGTCCAAGATCCCCGGCATGGGCTTCCAGACCATCCCCGAGGGCAACGTCAGCGCCTGGGCCCAGTACTCCGTGACCCACGAGCGCCGCGCGGAGATCCAGGCCGCCCTGTCCGAGGCCGGGATCCCCACCGCCGTGTACTACCCCAAGCCGCTGCACATGCAGGCCGCCTTCGCGAACCTGGGCTACAAGCCCGAGGACATGCCCGTGTCCCTGGAGCTGTCCAGGCGCATCTTCAGCCTGCCCATGCATCCCTACCTGGAAGACGCCCAGATCGAGGAAATCTGCGCCGTGGTCGCCAAGGCCGCGAACGCCTAGGGCCGGGAGAGACGCGCCAATGCACGCCGGTTCCGCAGCCAGCGCCCCGCACGGGGACGGGCTCCGGGACCGGCGTCTGCTTTGGGCCGTGCTCGTCGCGGCCTACCTCTGCGGCCTGTGGCTGCGCCTGCTGGAACTGCCCCTGTGGCACAACCCGCTGCTGACCGTGGACGGCGAACCCATCCTGGCCACCCACGACGCCTACGCCTGGCTGGCCGGGGCCAAGGGCCTGGGCACCGGCGCGGGATCGGCCATGGCCCGGCTGGCGGAGCTGGCCTCGCGCGTCAGCGGCGCCTCCCTGGGCCAGGTCGCGTTCTGGATTCCCGCCCTGGCCGCGCCGCTGGTGGGCGTGGCCGCCGCCCTCTGGGCCTGGACCCTCTCCGGCCCCGCCGCCGCCCTGGGCGCCGGGCTCCTGGCCTCCACCGCCCCGGGCTTCTTCAACCGCACCCGCCTGGGCTACTACGACACCGACATCGTCACCCTGCTCTTTCCCCTGCTCCAGACCTGGCTCGTGGCCCGCTGGCTCGGCCCCTGGCTGCGCCGCCCGGGCACCGCGCGGGACGACGCCCCCACCGGCGAACCCGGCGCCCTGGCCCCGCTGCTGGCCGGGCTGGCCATGCGCTACGGCGGCACCCAATGGCACCCCTCGCTGCCCCACTTCGCCGTGTGGGCCGTGCTCGGCGCCACCCTGCTGGCCGCCGTCC
>CAYUIN010000002.1:0-19578 GCA_964444695.1 uncultured Desulfocurvus sp. | reverse complement strand
AGCGAAACGCTATACCCGATTCGGTTTCAGATCGGCTTGATCCTCCCACGCTCCACCCGCTTCGGCGGGTGTTTTTTTGGCTATAATGAAACAGAACATATGTGTCATGTTTCACATGTGAAAGAGGCGTTTTCGATGGACTGGAAAGACTTCAATCACGATGATCCCGCCGATGGCCGCATGATCCTGGCCCGGTTTACGACCGGGCCGATCGAATGCCACTGCGAGCTCGACGGGTTCTACACGCGGGATGACCGGCTGATCACCGATAGCCTGGGCCATCCGGCGATACCGGACGCCTGGCTGCCGATCGTGCGCGTCAGCGCATGACGGCAGGCGAGGCCATCGCCCATGAGATGCGGCTGTTCGATGACGAGGGCAAGCGGCTGTACCTAACCGCCGACGAGCGCGGGCGCTTCCTCAAGGCCTCGGCCGACGAGGAACGCGAGGATCGTCTGTTCTGTCGTCTGCTCCACTTCTCAGGCTGCCGGCCTTCCGAGGCGCTGGAACTGACACCCGAGCGGATCTCGCTCGATGAGCGGGCGGTGGTGTTTCGCAGCCTGAAAAAGCGCAAAAAAGATCAGCGCGGCAGGGTGAAGCGGCCGCAATTTCGCACCGTGCCGCTACCGGATCGGGTGACCGAGGAACTGGACCTGGTTTTCAACCTCCGCAGGAAACGGAAGCCGGCCGAGCGCCGGCAACCGCTCTGGACGATGAGTCGCACAACGGCTTGGCGCCTGGTGCAGCGTGTGATGGATCGGGCCGGCATCGAGGGGCCGCAGGCCTCGGCCAAAGGCCTGCGCCACGGTTTCGGCATTGCGATGCTCTCTGGCGACCGTCCTTTACCGCTCAACGTGCTGCGCGACCTGCTGGGCCACACTGACACGAAGACGACGGAGATCTACCTGCAAGCCATCGGTCAGGAACGCCGAAATCTCGTGATGCAGGCCTGGGATAGTCTCGATTAAAATATTGATTTATCGACTAATTCAACGGTAAGGGGCCGGCATGGCGCGAAAGGGAACGAAGAAGAACGCCAACGGCGGTGCGCAACTCGGGTTTGAAGCACAGCTCTGGGCCGCGGCCGACAAGCTCCGGGGCAACATGGAGCCGTCCGATTACAAGCATGTTGCCCTCGGTCTGATCTTCCTCAAATACATCTCCGACGCCTTCGAGGCTAAGCGCGAAGCGCTGTTGCAAGACGACCTGGCCGACGCCGAAGACCCGGAAGAGTACCTGGCGGAAAACGTCTTCTGGGTGCCCAAGGAGGCCCGCTGGTCTCACCTGCAAGACAGCGCCAAGCAGCCCACCATCGGCAAGACCATCGATGACGCTATGCTGGCGATCGAGGCCAGCAACGCCTCGCTCAAGGGCGTACTGCCCAAAGACTACGCCCGGCCTGCACTCAACAAAGTGATGCTCGGCGAGCTGATCGACCTCGTCAGCGGCATCGCGATGAACGAGGTAGCCGACCGGTCCAAGGACATTCTCGGCCGCGTCTATGAATATTTCCTCGGCGGTTTCGCCGGTGCCGAAGGCAAGCGGGGCGGGGAGTTCTACACCCCGCGCTCGGTAGTTCGTCTTCTGGTAGAAATGCTCGAACCCTACAAAGGCCGCATCTACGACCCGTGTTGCGGGTCCGGCGGCATGTTCGTCCAGTCCGAGAAGTTCGTCGAAGAGCATGGCGGCCGGATCGGCGACATTGCCATCTACGGACAGGAGAGCAACTACACAACTTGGCGGCTGGCCAAAATGAACCTGGCCGTGCGCGGCATCGACGCCGACATCCAGTGGAACAACGAAGGCAGCTTCCACAAAGACGCCCTAAAAGACCTCAAGGCCGATTACATCCTGGCCAATCCGCCGTTCAATATCTCCGATTGGGGCGGCGACCGCCTGCGCGAGGACGCCCGCTGGAAATACGGCGTCCCGCCCGTCGGCAACGCCAACTACGGCTGGCTGCAACACATCCTGCACCACCTGGCCCCGACCGGCACGGCGGGCGTGGTGCTGGCCAACGGCTCGATGTCCTCGGCGCAAAGCGGCGAGGGTGACATCCGCCGGGCGATGGTCGAAGGTGACGTGGTGGATTGCATGATCGCCTTGCCGGGCCAGCTCTTTTACTCGACTCAGATTCCGGCCTGTCTGTGGTTCCTGGCCCGCGACAAGAAGAACAATAAATTTCGCGACCGGCGCGGTGAGGTGCTATTCATTGACGCCCGCAAGCTCGGTCACATGGTGGACCGCACCCGCAAAGAATTAACCGACAACGACATCGGCAAAATCACCGCTGTCTATCACGCCTGGCGCGGCGAAGACGGCGCGGGCGATTACGAAGACGTGCCGGGCTTCTGCAAATCCGCAACCCTCGAAGAAATCCGCGAGCATGGTCATGTCCTGACCCCCGGCCGGTATGTTGGCGCGGCGGCGGCCGAGGAAGACGACGTGCCGTTCATCGAGCGGTTTACGGCGCTGAAAGAGAAGCTGGATGAACAACTCGCCGAGGGTGAAGAACTCGGCGCATTGATCCAGGCGAAGCTCGAAGGGGTCGTCGTCGATGGCTGATTGGCCAAACGACCATCTCGGAACTTACTTGACCTTCCGCAATGGCAAGAAGTCCCCGGATCGTGATGATGCGGCTCGATATCCTGTATTCGGATCGAATGGAACGATTGGTCGATCGAACGACACTAATGCGGACGAAAACACCATCGTTATTGGTCGTGTCGGTACCTATTGCGGGAGCTTACATTTCTCGAAGGGACCATGTTGGGTAACTGATAACGCGATAGCGTGCTCCACGCCGCAAGAAGAGGCTCGTTTTTGGTTTTACGCGTTGTCTTCACTGGAATTGAATAACTATAGAGCCGGTTCGGGACAACCACTGCTAAACCAAAGCATCCTTAAACAAATATCGTATGGAGTTCCACCAGCCGATCACCGCAAAGCGATCGGCGAAATGCTAGGCACCCTCGACGACAAGATCGAGCTGAACCGCCAGACGAACGAAACCCTCGAAGCCATGGCGCGGGCGTTCTTCAAGGACTGGTTCGTGGATTTCGGCCCGACACGCGCCAAAGCCGAAGGCCGCTCGCCTTACCTGGTCCCAACGCTTTGGGACCTTTTCCCCGATGCCCTTAAAGATGACAAGCCGGTGGGATGGGTGGAAGAGACTGTCCATGCCCAAGCACACTGGGTCAATGGCGCTGCGTACAAGAACATGCACTTTACCGACGCCCCGAACGCACTTCCAGTGATCAAGATTGTCGAGTTGAAAGCCGGTGTAACGAAGAACACGAAATTCACCAATACCGCGTTAGGGGATAAATACCGGATCACGGATGGCGAATTGCTATTCTCATGGTCTGGAAACCCAGATACATCGATAGACACCTTCATTTGGACTGGTGGCGATGCCTGGCTGAACCAGCATATCTTTGCAGTTCGGAACAATGGGAAACGGCCGCTAGCGTTCCTCTACGCCATGCTTAAGTGGCTCAATCCGGATTTCTCAGAGATTGCCAGGAACAAGCAGACAACCGGTCTCGGTCACGTTACCCAACAGGACCTAAAGCGGCTGCTGGTGAACATTGGATCCGCTGAAATAATGATGGCCTTCGATGACTTGGTGGCGCCAATCTTCGATCGCATCTACCGAAACCTTATGGAGATACGCGTCCTTGCCGAAACCCGCGACCTGCTCCTGCCGAAGCTCATGTACGGCGAAATCCGCATGCATGAAGCTGAAATAGCGGTGGAGGCTGTTGTATGACGGGTGAGTATTACCTTCCTTCAAAGATAAGTACCTATCTCAAACGGTTAAAGATCGAGTATGAGCGCTCCGGTAATGCGCTGTTTGCGCAGGTCATAAGCGCATCGAAAGTGTTCGTTCGTGAAGGGGTCGCATACGACAACTGGAACGGCGGCACGCACGGACACGACGTTCTATTTTTCTTGCCTGCCGAGATTCTTAGAACGATTCCGCTCGGCGAACAAGAGCCATATGGCGCGAAGATCCAGAATGATCTCAATTCATGTGCGCGGCCTGTCGAAAACGAATTCTTCAGCAGCGTAACTTTTGAATTTGAAGATGAAAACGATCCGGATTTTCAGCAAGCGGTTTCTGTTTCGGCACGTCCTGAAATCAATCCGGAATCGTTGGCGATCTGGGGACCCGGACACATTCGGCTGTTCATCAGTCACCGGGATGTCCATAAGGTCGCCGCGAAAGACCTGGCTATTGCTTTAAGCGGCTATGGAATCTCTGCTTTCGTTGCCCACGATACTATTGAGCCAATGACGACTTGGCAGAGTGAAATTCTGAAAGGTTTGGAAACCATGGAAGTCTTGTTGGCGTTTATCACTGATGACTTTCATGACAGTACGTGGGTCAATCAAGAAATAGGGTTCGCTCTCGGTCGCAATGTGCCGATCATCCCGCTGAAGCTTCAGAAACTCGATCCGCAAGGATTTTTCGGGGATTTGCAGGCGCTAAAATGGAAGCTTGAAGACGTCGCAGCGTCAGCACCGAAGATCTACGATGTTCTAGCCGAAAAACTTGGAAACAAAGGTCGTTTGCAGGATGGGTTGATTGCGGCATTTGTGCAGTCCCCCGATTTTGATCAGACAAAGGTTCGTTTCGACCGTCTTAACGCTGTCTGTAAGAGCTTGTCGGAAGAAGAAGTGGACCAAATTATCGATGGGTTCCAACGGAATAGCCAGCTTTACAATGCCGGGCATCTGACCAGCAAGTATCGGCGCTTAGCTAACTTCCTGCGCCAACGAACCGGGAAAGAATACGTCATTGAAGGCAGGCAAATCTCCCCGGTGCTGGAGAAGGTTGCGGATGAAGATCCTTTTTAGTCTGCCATGGTGTGTTCCGGATTGCGTGTTGGCTTCCATCCTTGCAAAGGGGGCCGCATCGCTATGCTGACCAACGTGAAAAGGAACTTTCACCATGTCCAGATTTGGTGAAAGCCATGTAGAAGAAGCGGCCCTATCCTGGTTGGAGGACCTGGGCTATGCCGTGCTGCATGGCCCCGATATCTCGCCGGACGGTGCCGCGCCAGAGCGGACCAGCTACGCCGACGTGATTCTGGCCGACCGGCTGCGCGATGCTCTGACGGCGATCAATTCGCACCTGCCCGTCGACGCTCTCGATGAGGTGGTCAAGAAGGTCCAGCAAACAGAAACCCCCTCGCTCGTAGAAGAAAACCGGCGTCTGCACAAGATGATCGTTGAAGGCGTGGATGTCGAGATCACCCGCGAGGACGGCAGTATCGGCGGCAACAAAGCCTGGCTGATCGACTTCGACGATTTCGAGAACAATGACTGGCTGGCATTGAATCAGTTCACTGTCATCGAGCACCAGGCCAACCGCCGCCCGGATGTTGTGGTGTTCATCAATGGTCTGCCGCTGGGCGTCGTCGAGCTGAAAAATCCCGGCGATGAGAACGCCACCCTCGAAGGGGCTTTCAATCAGCTTCAGACGTATAAAGACCAGATTCCCTCGTTGTTTCGCACCAATGCGGTCCTGCTGACCTCGGACGGCATTCAGGCCCGGATCGGCTCGCTGACCGCCGACATTGAACGCTTTATGCCGTGGCGTACCGTAGACGGCGAAGACATAGCCCCGAAAGGCGCACCCGAACTCGGCACCTTGCTTGAAGGGGTATTCGAGAAACAGCGTTTTCTCTCACTGATCCGTGATTTCACCGTGTTCGGCGACACCGGATCAGGCCTGGTCAAGATCATTGCCGGTTATCACCAGTTCCATGCAGTACGCCACGCCGTTTCGCAGACCCAGAACGCGTCGAGGCCGGCGGGTGACCGGCGCATCGGTGTGATCTGGCACACGCAAGGGTCCGGCAAAAGCCTGCTAATGGCTTTTTATGCCGGACGAATCATCGCTGACCCGGCGCTATCCAATCCGACGCTTGTTGTCATTACTGACCGCAACGACCTCGACGACCAACTCTTCGGGACATTCAGCCTGTGCAAAGACCTCTTGCGGCAAACGCCCGTACAGGCAGACAGCCGCGAGGACTTACAGAAGGTTCTAAGCCGTCCCTCCGGCGGAGTCATCTTCACCACCATTCAAAAGTTTTCCCCGGCCAACGGCGAAACCGACTATCCGGTGCTGACCGACCGGCGCAACGTCGTGGTGATCGCAGATGAGGCGCATCGCAGCCAGTACGGTTTCAGCGCGAAGGTGGAAAGCAAGACCGGCGAGATTTCCTACGGCTTTGCAAAATACCTGCGCGATGCCTTACCCAATGCCTCGTTTATCGGCTTTACCGGCACACCTATCGAAAAAGAGGACGTCAACACGCCTGCCGTATTCGGCGAATACATCGACGTCTACGATATCAACCGGGCCGTCGAAGACGGGGCGACCGTGCCGATCTACTACGAAAGCCGCCTGGCGCGGATTGAGCTCGACGAAGACACCCGACCACTGATCGACGATGAGATTGCCGCGCTGACCGAAAAGGAAGCAGCCGACGAGCAAGAAAAGCTCAAACGCAAATGGTCAAATATCGAAGCGATCGTCGGTGCACCCAGCCGCCTGACCATGATTGCTGAAGACCTGGTACGTCACTACGAAGACCGTGTGCAGGCCATGGACGGCAAGGCGATGATCGTCGGCATGAGCCGCCGCATCTGCGTAGCGCTCTATGACGAAATCATCAAACTACGCCCAGATTGGCACAGTGACGACCACGAAAACGGCGTCATCAAGATCGTGATGACCGGCTCGGCCTCTGACCCGAAAGAATGGCAACCCCACCTCGGCGGAAAGTCGCGCCGCGACCTGCTCGCCAAGCGTGCCAAAGACCCTGCCGATCCGTTGAAACTCGTGATCGTGCGGGACATGTGGCTGACCGGCTTTGATGCACCCTGTATGCACACCATGTACATCGACAAGCCGATGCAAGGACATGGGCTAATGCAGGCGATCGCGCGCGTTAATCGGGTATTTCGAGACAAGCCCGCCGGGCTCATCGTGGACTATATCGGCATCGCACAAAGCCTCAAATCCGCCTTGAGCCAGTATTCGGAAGGGGACAGACAGCAGGCCGGCATCGACGAAGCCCAGGCCATTGCGGTGATGCTCGAAAAATACGAAATCGTCCGCGACATGTTCCACGGGTTTGACTACATGCACGGCGTGACCGGCACGCCGCAAGAACGGCTTGTCGTGCTCGCCGGAGCGATCGAATGGGTGCTGGACATGCAGCACAAGGCGGCGGCAGCAGAGACTACACCCGATGCCAAGAAACGAGCGCACCGCCGCTTTGGCGATGCGGTTCTCGTGCTGACCAAGGCCTTTGCGCTGGCATCAGCCAGTGATGAGGCCCGCGAGATCCGCGATGAAGTCGGCCTGTTTCAGACGATCCGCGCCGCTCTGGTTAAAAGTGCGCCGGGATCAGGCAAGACCGCCCGTGAGCGCGAGTTGGCCGTTCAGCAGATTGTCAGCCGCGCCGTCGTATCAACGGAGATTGTGGACATTTTGGGCGCGGCCGGAATGAAGAGTCCGGATATTTCGATCCTGTCCGATGAGTTCCTCGCTGAAATCCAAGGCATGGAGAAAAAGAACCTGGCCATGGAAGCCTTGCGCAAGCTCTTGAATGGTGAAATCCGCTCGCATGGGAAAGCCAACGTCGTACAGACCAAGGCGTTTTCCGAACGGCTCGAGGATGCGATCGCCCGTTATCACAACAACGCGATAACGACCGCCGAGGTAATTCAGGAATTGATTCGGCTTGCCAAGGATATTCGCGCCGCGCGTCAGCGGGGTGAAGAAGAAGGCTTGTCGCCGGCGGAAATCGCATTCTATGACGCACTGGCCGAGAACGAGAGCGCCATCGAAGTGATGGGTGACGACAAGCTCAAGGTCATCGCGCATGAGTTGCTGAGCAATCTAAAGAAGAACATCAGCATCGATTGGGCCCAGCGAGAACCCGCACGCGCACGCATGCGCGTGCTTGTGAAGCGGATTCTCCGAAAATATGGCTACCCGCCTGATCTGCAAGATGCGGCCGTCCAAACGGTGTTGCAGCAGGCGGAGGTTTTGTCGGAACAGTGGGCTGCCTAAGCGATACCAGTCACGGCACCGTTGTGCCACACAGGGAAGTGCAAGAATGAGAACTGTTTTGTTTGTAGCCGCCCTAACGATGCTGTCGGCCGCGGTATCGAGTGCCACCGTAGAAGGAGAGGTGGTCGCCATCACTGACGGCGACACCATCAAGATCCTGACTCCGGCCAAGCAGCAGATCAAAGTCCGCCTCGCCGACATCGACGCACCGGAGCGTGGCCAGCCCTACGGCCGAAAGGCTCGCCAGGTGATCGGTGAGAAGATCCACCGGCGCCAGGTCGACGTCGAGGAAGTCACCATCGACCGCTACCAGCGCCTGGTCGGACGGGTGTTTCTCAATGGACGCAACATCAACGCCGAGATGGTCGAGAATGGCGCCGCCTGGGTGTACCGCAAGTACAGCGATGATCCTCAGCTGTTACGGCTGGAAAGCCAAGCGCGAGAACAAGGGAGGGGGCTGTGGGCGCTCCAGGCGGACCAGCGGATACCGCCGTGGGAATGGCGGAAACAACAGAGGTCCAAATGACGGAGATCCGCAAGAGCACAGACCCTTGCCGCTGCTGCTGGCATTGCCGGTATTTCATTCGGCCGATCCCCGTCGCCGGCCTGCTCGATGGCCCGGTTACTGACGTTTGCATCGTGGACCGTTACCCGGACCAGTACCTGCAACCGGACCAGTGGCACCAAGGCGATAAGGATGTGCTACCGGATGACTACTGCGAGCGTTTCGAAATCGACCCGCCTCCGACAACTACGGACGCTTGAGCCAACCTCCGAGATCTGCAAAATCAACCAATCCAGTCGATAACCGACCAAACCATCTAATACAGGGAAGGTAATGGACCCCATCGGTGCAATCTTCGCGTCCATCGTGGACGTTATTTCAAACCCTATTTCACAACGCTTCGCGGACGTGACCGGCACCGAGATCCAAAGCGTTGTCGTCGAACACCAAGGCATCCAGGTCCCCTACAGCTATCAACTGTGGAAGATCCAGCCCAAGTCCGTCTGCCACAGCTACGGGAACAACGTCGAGGACTTCTCGCGCTGTACGGTCGCTGCCAAATCCATGTTCACGGAGGCCTGCCAGCACCTGCAAAAGAAACCCTCCACCGATTGGCGACACACCAAGCTGCAGAACATGTACTGCACGGCAGCCGTGACATATCAGCCGACCGTCGCAAACATCGGCTGGTCCCCTGAGACCTCACCGCTCGATGAGGCCAGAGCGGCATGCAACCTGGCGATCGCCGAGCTCGTCGGCAATCCGGACCCCGCTGCTCGGCAACGCAAAAAGGCTGCGTGCGATAAATACGACGCGCTGAAGTCCTCCCAGTAGCCGTGGGCAACGGTCAGGGAAGCGGAGCGTAGAACGTATGGCCAGACGAAACGGCGGGATTCTCGACCTCCTGGCGCTGCTGCCCTGGTGGGTCAGCGTCCTGACGGCCGGAGTCGTGTATGTGGCATTGGCCCACGTTGCCCCGGCGATCACGACAACCAACCTGCTGCTGCAAGGCCTTCTGAACGCCGCACCAGGCCTGGCACCGCTGTTCGGGATTATCTTGTTGATCCCGGCGCCGATCTCGGCGTTCAACGCCTGGCGCAAGCGCCGACTGCTTGATGAGCAGGAAGACATCGCCTCGATCCGCTCGCTGTCCTGGAAGCAGTTCGAGGAACTGGTAGCGGAGGCCTATCGCCGGCAGGGGTTTCGCGTGGTCGAGAACACCTCCGGTGGCGCCGACGGCGGTGTCGACATTCGCTTAGTCAAGAACGGGGAAACCCACCTCGTTCAATGTAAGCAGTGGCGATCGAACAAGGTCGGCGTCAACATTGTCCGCGAGATGTTCGGCGTAATGACCGCACAGAAGGCGGCCTCGGTCATCATCGTGACCTCGGGGCACTTCACGCGCGAAGCGCAGGACTTTGCAGCCGGCAAACCCATCCAGCTGGTAGACGGCCCCCAGCTGGCCGATCTCATCGGCCTGGTGCGCGAGGCGCCACCGGCGCCCGTCGAGATCCCCAGAAAGGCGGATCTGGCGAGACACTGCCCGCGCTGTGGCAGTGATCTCGTATTGCGCACCGCGAAGAAGGGACCCAACACCGGGTCCCAGTTCTGGGGCTGCTCGGCGTTTCCGAAGTGCCGGCACACCGAGCCTTTCGCGTCTTAGCCGCTGGGTACCGCGCCAAGATCGGTTGGCGTCGCCAACCGTACCCCGATGCCGCAGATCTTTTCCCTCCCGAAGTGATTGCGCCGCGCCACCGTTGCCGCCGCTTCCGGCGTGCGGGCCCGCACATACTTGTGCGTGAAGTCATAGACCCGGCGCTGGCGTTTGCCCCGCCGCGTCACATGGCGCAACGTCACCACCCACACCTTGAACTCCCGCGATCCCCAGTATTCCTCGGGATCGAAGTGCGAGTACTCCGCATCGTTGAAGCTGAACCCGTCTTGAATCGCCATCGTCGTTCCCCTCAGAAAAGCAGCATCTGTTCACTACCGCGCGCCGTCACCTGGGGCGCGCGTACCGCCTCGGCCACGGCCACTTTCACGGCTGGCAGGTCAGCCGGTACCGGCGAGACCGGCAGATTGGCGCGCGTGTAGTGGCAGACGGTTTGCCAGTCGTTCGGATCGCCGAGCGTGTTGCCGTGGTAGGCGACCAGTTCGCCGAGTGAGTACCCGAGCACGAACAGCGCCGATAGCACCTGGCAGGCGTACATGCGCACGCACCGCCGATCGATGTCGATGCCCGTGACCGACACCCAGGCCAAGGCCTCCGGCCCGTTCAGCTTGCAGATGTGATCGAGCACGGCGAGCACCATGCCGCCCGCGCCCACAGCCGGCTCGCAGATACGAATCAGCTTTTCCTCAGCCGGATCGATCTGGATGTCGCCGATGGACAGCTGCGCCATGAAGCGGCAGACCTCGCGCGGCGTGAAAAACTGCCCGCTGCCTTTCTGGTGGTATTGGCTCACCAGATCCATGTGCACCGTACCCAGCAGGTCCGCGAAGGGCTCCGCGGCAAACAGTTCCTTGGCATACAGGCCTGACAGCTCGAACAACTGCGCGCGAACTGGCTCACTCGGGATATCCTCGGGCGCGAGGCGAAGCCCAAAGCCCGCCAGTACATCGTCGATCATCAGATCGAACCATTGTTCGGCCCGCAGGCCTTCGCGACCGTGCAACCGGATCAGTTCGGACGTGAGCGCGTTCATGCCTCGCCCTCCATGCCGACCAACCGATCCGCTTCGCGGTTGATCCCCTCGATCCAGATCGTGAAGGCTTGCAGGCCCGGCACCGCCACGGCTTTACGCACGCAGGGCTGATACAGCGGACAACCGTCGCAGGGATCGCCCCGGCCGTCGTTTCGCCAATAGTGGGTATGGCATAGGGTTCTGGCCCGTTCACTCTTGCGGGGGTATCCGTCCTCGATGTTCGCGTCGTTGCTTGCCACGGTGGTTCCTCCTGGTCAGGTTGTGATTGAGCGCGCGTGCGCTCCTGACCCGCTGGCGAAGCGCGGGGGTAGCAAAGGCAAGGGGAGGGGGATCGCCCGGCCTGCACAAGCGAGCGCAGCGAGTGCGGAAGGTTGGGGAGTCCCTTGCCGCCGCGAGGGGCAGCGCCCCTTAGCGCACGCGCCGAACTCGGCGCAACGATCGAAGGAATGCGGCCAGGGCCGGCCGCTGCGGGACACTGCGCGCAAGCCCGACGGCTTGCGCGCCGCGAAAAAGCTGGCCCCGAAGGGCCAGCCCATCACTCACTTACCGAAGGCCTCGGGCAACCAACTGGCGTGGATCGCCTTCACCTCGTCGGAGGCCTTGGAATCGACCGGATTGGCGAAGAACATCGCCAGCTTTGCGGCCAGATCTTTCTTCTTGGCCTTGGCCTGTTCCAGTGCCCAATGCTCACCGAACCACTGCGAGCCGTGCTGATGCAGCAGGTCACGCGGCACGCGGGAAAAGTAGTTCGCGGCAGTCGGTCGCCAGTGCTTGGCATAGTCCGGATCGAGGTCGGCCAGTACCGCCTCGGTGATGCCGTCCTCGCGCTTGGCACCGCACAGGAAGGAGGCGGATACGCAGTAGGCGAACAGCGCTTGCTTGGCCTTGGCCGGCAAGGCGCGCAGTGCGGCGAACCGCTCGGCATCGTCCTCGATGGCCAGCCAATCGGTCGAAAGGCCGTCGCGGATCGCCAGCAGCGCCACACCAGCAGGGGTCTCGGCGTGTTCCGAGCCGCCCGCAAGGTCAGGACCGACCGACGAGAACGACGCCTCGATGGGCCGGGACACATAACCGAGTGTCAGCAGTTGCGAAGCCATCGAGTACAGCAACACGTCCATCGCCAACTTTGGATCACGCGCCAGCTTCGCCTTGGCGATCTGCTGCCGATGTGTCCCAAGGTCATCGATCAAGGCTTGCGATAGTCCCGCCGTCTCGTCGCCGGCTTCCTTGCGCTGCTGCTTCTCGGCCTTGGCCTTCGCCTGGGGCGAGACATAGCCGCGATGGATTTCCGCCTTGCCATCGCGCCCGACATTGACGAAGCACACCGACCGGGCCTTGTCCTCGTCGCTGAACTGCCGGTAGCCGTCAATCTCGGCGGCTATCGCGTCCAAGCGGGCATCGATGGCGTTGTAGGCGTCCTCACGCGCGTCATCCCAATCGTCGTCGGCATCCTCCAAGGCCTCCAACTCGCCTTGCAGGCGCTGCTGCTCCGCCAGCAGTTCAGCCGGGACACCGACCGGCTCCGGCTCGATCCGGTGAAGGCGGTAGCGGTCATGATTCGGTGCAATCGAAAGATCGATGTTCACCCAGCCTTCGTCATTGCGCAGACCCACCGCCACGCGCATCAGCTTTTCATCTGCCAGGGAAGTCAGAACGGTCCGATCCGGCAGGTACTCGACCCCTTCGAACATGTCCGCATACAGACGGCCTCCGGCCTTCTCGTAGGCCTTAAGCCCAACGAATCGGGCCAGGGGACTGTCGCTGCGCTCACCGTCCTGGGTGATCGCCCGCTTGATCGCATGCGGCGAGCACCGCTGCCCGTTGTCCAGTTCCTTGAACACCGCCAGCTGCGCCTTCTTCGTGTCGGCCAGGGTGAAGGCCATCACGTCGCGCTCGGTCAGATCGCCACGCCGGAAGGCCTTGAGGATCGTTGGATGGACCTGGGCGAGCTTCATGCGCTGCCGGACCCGCTTCACATCGCAACCGAAATGCAGGGCAATCGCGTCCTCATCCATGCCCTGATCGACCATCGCGGCAAAGGCCTCGTATTCGTCGGCAGGGTGCATCGCCTCGCGGAAATAGTTCTCCGCCATCGAGGCCTCGGCGGCAATGTCGTCCTCGGCCCGCAGCCGACACGGTACGGGGTAATCCGCATCCAGCGTCCCAGCTTTCACCAGGGCTTCGACCGCCCGCCAGCGACGGCCCCCGGCCAGCACCGCGAAATGCCCCTCTGTCTGCTCGGACGGCTCAACGATCAGGTTTTGCCGGATGCCTTTCTGGGCAATATTCGCCGCCAACTCCGCCAGTGCCACCTTGTTCGGCTTCGCCTTGCGGACGTTCTTATCCGATAGGTGCAGCCGATTGAAGGGCACCAGAAAGAAGCCTTCGGCTGGGGTCTCGATCATGGTTACGGTTGCTGCTTTGCTCATGTTGTCCTCGCTGTTCGTAAAAAATGGAGCGCGCGTGCGCTCCTGACCCGCTGGCGAAGCGCGGGGGTAGCAAAGGCAAGGGGAGGGGGATCACCCGACCTGCACAAGCGAGTGCAGCGAGCGCGGAAGGTTGGGGAGTCCCTTGCCGCCGCGAGGGGCTGCGCCCCTTAGCTCAGGCGGCCCTGGCCGCCAACAAAAAGAAAGGGCCGCACCCGAAGGTGCGACCCGGACAGCGCGCGCCCGCGCTACACCTGGCCACGCTCGGCCAGGCTCACGCTTTCCGTGCCGCCAACGATGATGTGGTCGAGCACCCGCACGTCGATCAGTGCCAGCGCCTCCTTGAGGCGCGTCGTGATGCGCTGATCGGCCTGGCTCGGCTCGGGGTTGCCGCTCGGATGCTGGTGACTGAGGATCGCCGCTGCGGCGTTCAGTTCCAGGGCTCGCTTGACGATCTCGCGAGGGTGTACCGAGCAACCGTCGATCGTGCCGGTGAAGTGCTTATTGAACTCGATGACCCGGTGCCGGTTATCGATATACAGGACCGCGAAGATCTCCGCCGGTTGGTGGGCCAGCTGGCCGACCAGGTAGGCGCGGGTTTCATCCGGTGATCCGATCATCCGCCCGCGGCGGAATCGCTGATTGAGACATTTGCGGTGCGCTTCGAACACCTCGTCGGCCGTCGCCGGACGGTAGGTACCTTCTGCGTCTTTGATCCAAAGGGTTGAGTGGGTCATGGGATTCGAGCCTCTTGCTGCGTGATGAACACGCGAAGGACGCAAGGGCGGGGAGAAAGCGGCCGGTCCAGGCGACCGTGGAATACCGCAGTGCAGCGAGGATATGCCGCGAAAGCGCCTTGACCGGGTGCGCACCGCCCGATCCTTTATCGCGCTGTATCACGCAAGCGGCGACGCCACCTGGCCCGTTGTAATCAGGCTTGGATCATCAATTGGGTAGATACCATCCGGGGCCGACCATCGCGTAACACGCAGCGCACCCCGTCGGCAGTCAAACAGCCTTGCAGGAATCGGTTCGACGGCAATGCCGTCCATCGGGCGCCCGGCTCATCCGACAAGGCGAACGCCGCGATCGCCATCTTGACTGGGATCGCACCCGCAATAAGCCGTGCGTCATGCACATCGATGAACCCGCACCAGGCGCGATAGCTCAACATCCCGTCACGCCGCAGCAGCCCAACCGTCTCCCCGCGCGTCCGCTCGGAAAGCTGAATGGTCCGGTAGTTCATAGCGCGTCGAAGGATCATCTACCAATCGTGCAACAAGGTGACAACACTAAAGTCCTTTAACCCCAGCCGGGTGCCAAATTTTCCTACCCTTCCGACCAGTACCTATACAGGCCAAGAAACCGCGATAGGGGACGAAAGGCCCGGCATGAAGAAAGCGAAGCATACCCAGATACACGAGATCGGCCCGAACGCGCGCGAAGTACTCAAGTGGTTCATTGCAGCAGCCGCGCCCGTTTTGCTGGCGGCAATCTGGGCCTACGCGACAACGAATGGGTTTCCAGTCGCGACCCCGAACAGTTGCGGCGTCAGCGGCGGACCACCAGACGGGCGGCCCACCGCGTTCGCATCAATTGTCGTCGTTGGCTTCGAACAGCACCAGCTCGCCGGACACGCTGATCCCCGGCCGCAGGTTGATGCTGACGACCTGGCCCTTGGCGGTGTCCTTGACCCACGCTGAGCCGACCAGCGTGTGCTTCTTCACTTCCTCGCCGCCCTTCTCGAAGGTGTAGGGGGCATAGACGTTATGGGTGGGTTTCATCGGTAATCTCCTGTTGAGTGCGTTTGCGCCATCCCTCGGGCCGGTCTTGGAGCAAATGGTCCAGGGGTCCGTGGAATACCGGAGTGCAGCGAGGATATGCCGCGAAAGCCCCTTGACCGGGCGCGTGCCGGCCATTCTTTGGCGCTGAGAAACGCACGCCAGGAGGTACCGCACCCCACCCGGAAGGTATGCCCCATCGATGGCGGTGCAGAGGTGTAACGACGGATGACGGCCGCCGTGGTCTACGCTTCACAGACAAAGGCCAGTTCAGCTACCGACCTCTCCGGCCGATGCAGCACCGACAACCGGACGGACCTCGAAGCCAATACGATGACTGACGACAACAAGGGACTCACAGCCTGGCGTGCCGCCTTCGAATCGCTGATCGCGGCCGCACAGCAACCCGCCTGGCGCGCCAATCCGCCACGCTTTGTCGTGAAAAAAGGGCGCTTCTCGCCCTGGTGGTCCCCGGTCCTTTGGTTCGCCCAACGCCCCAGCGCCTGGTCGGCCTGGCGCAATGTCGTTGTATCGCGCGACCTGCTCGAACAACCTCCGAACCGATACCTGCTCGCGCACGAGCTCGGGCACCTCGCGAACCGGCACCACGCCCGTTACTTGGCAACCACCGCCTGGGTGGTGGGTCTGGGCATACTGCTGGCGACACTCGGTCCCGCCTTGTCGGTGGCGGCCCGCGCAACAGGCCTGATCCTGTTCTTATGCGGGGTAGGGCATATGATCGGACTGTGCTCGCTGCGTTCCGAATACGAGGCGGACCGTTTCGCAGCACAACTCATCGGCACGCCGGCGACCGTCGAAGGCGTCGCGCAGCATGCGCGAAAAGTCGACGGCGTATTGCAGCGCAGCGCGCAGCTGCGCATCGAGGCGCTGGCCAAGCGCCGCCCGAAGGCGGCGCCGGTCGGCTAGTATTCCGAGCCGAACATGACAGTTAGGACGCGCAGCGTCTTGTCCGGATCGGCGGGATCTTCGCTGCCGTAGGTGAGCGTCGGATCGTAGTAGTCGATCTTCCAGAAGATCCGACCCTCGTCGGATTCGAAGGCGCCGAAATCATGCTCGCCATAAGGGTCGTTACCTTCGTCGAACCGACGATGATTCTGCACGCGCATCAGGATGCGCTGCTGTTTGTCAGGGTCGAGCGAGGCGATCCCGCTTGAGACAACCAGGCGGCCCGAGGCGCCGAGGTACTGGCGGCATCTGTCGTTGAGTTCAGCGATTTGTTGTGTCCTGTCCATCGTAGTGCTCCGCGTTGGGTGATTGCGCGAAGTGGCGGACGGGCGATTGAGAGAGGCGTCAAGGAGGAACGCAGCGCAGCGAGTAGTCCTTTACGCTGAACGGCGCCCGGCATCCTTTCGTGCATGAATCACCCAGCGGAATAGAATGGACGAGTGCAGTACAAGCCTTTCGAGCGAATACTAATGACTAGCACGGTGCTAACGACGTCGATTGTCGAAACACGTCATCCTGTGAGCGATCACGCAAAAGTGTATTGGGAAGTCGTGGTGACACAGGAGCGCGACGATTCCGCAATCCGATTCTACGCATCGGCAAAAGAGGTCGCATCGCGCTCTGAAATAGGCGACCGCTGGATCTGGCATCCAACGCTCAATCCCGATCGAAGTGCCATTGCGAACCACATTGGACTTCGTTTGCAATTGCAAGAGCAACTCGCCAGCTTCGCAACCGACGTGATTATCGGCACTAAATCAATCGGACTGGGCACTTACTTGCTCAGCCAGTTGCTAATACACGCCCAGCGAACTTGCCCTAATTGCCGATTCGAGCGGTCCTGGCTGTCACCAGTGGATGCAGCGACACCCGCGGAAAGAAGTCGCCGCAATCAATTCTATGAGCGGCTCGGTTTCCGCATCCAGTTCAAGCCCAATTCCGATAGGAGAGAGGGCTGGGTCTATGCGGACAAACTCAGTGATTTAACGCCATCATGGTCGAGTCAGCGCAACCCGATCAGGGAGATTCCGCCAAGCGAAATATTGCGTGACAGAGTTCATTGGGAAACAGAAGCCCTGAATAGCAAGGACGCCATAGTGAGTCTCCAACAGTTCAGACATACCGACGAAAAACAGGTTCATCGGTTGATCCGACTCCTACGCTGGTCATGGCTAGCAATGGCCGTCCTTGCTTCCGTCTTGTTGTTCACAACTGCCGACAGGTAAGAGCACGGCGCCCACGATACGTAGCCAGCGTTTCGAATGCCTGACCGTCGCCAGTGCAGCAAAGAAACACTTGCCAACTGACCCAGTTTTTGTGCCCCAGAATTTGCCGCGGTGTGTTTGATGGCGCCAAGGTGGACAGGGTGCGGACATTGGCAGTTAAAATGATGAACAACATTCAACGTGTCTACGGGCTGCCTGGAAGCGGCCAGCACCGGCGCTAAGGCATGGAAATAGGAAAAAGCCACCGAGAGAGGGAAAGTCATGCTTGATCCATGGGAGCGTTGGGTCCAGTACCACGAACTTCAGATTAAAAGCTCGCCGGAAGAGGCGCCATACATCCCCTTCACGGACATGGTCCCGCATATCGTCAAACGGGTGAACGATGGCGAAGCTGTCAAGATTGTGGAGAAAGATACCGCCGCCTTGCGAATCTCGAAGGCAAAACACTATCGCGAGGAACAAGTACTCATTCTACTTGTTCAATATGCCAACAAGAATGTAACAGATCCGAGTTTTCAAAAACTCGAAACGGGCGAGTTGCGCACAGAACCAAAGCTCGAAGGTGAGGGCGTTGCGGTTTCAGCCCATGTCGCAATATCACTTGTGCCGAATGACGATATCGGGATCACCCATCGGCTACTACTCGAAGAGATAACCGGGCTTGGCAGAAGCCGCGTAGGCCCGTTCTTCCACTCAGAGTTCAAGGCATCATGTGATGGGCTATTCGACTTCCTTGATCGCACTGACAACGGCCGACGGAAAAACTATCATCCAGACAGCGAAATCCTGGGTACACCCTCCAAAGACCTCCTCTCGGAGATTGAGGAGGGTGTCGTTCTTCAAGGCATCGAGCTTGTGAAATTGACACCCGAAGACAAGGATTTCGATGAGGAGGGCTTCTATACGGAAACGTCTCGCCATATCAAGATTGTTCCGGAGAGAGACAGCCCGGCAATAGAGATCATTAATCGAATTCGCGGAAAAGCCAGGGAGTTGGGATACGATGACCTGAAGATCCGCTATAAGCGCCAGAAAGGGAAGCAGAAGACGTCGACGCTTGGTGCCACCAAAGGCGACCTTGCGGATGCACTCATAATCCGCGATGAACTGATTCGATCTGATGAGATATTAGGGCAGTGTATGGAGGATATTTCGGCCAGCGTAGCCAGCAAGATGGTTGAACTCATCGTCGCCGAGCGTTAGCAACCAGGGCAGCCATGTCTGCAGTCACTCAGCTCTTAACGCCACTATCTTTTCTCAGGATACGGCACCCATTGAAGCGCCAGTTTGACGTGGTGATACCTGCTGTCCTGGCCGCCATAGGGACAGGCGTGTTCTGGGTACTACCCACAGAGATCAAGATATTCGGTGATCAGGGGCTGCTGAGCGCTATCACTGGCCTCATTCAGATCCTTACTGGTTTCTACATTGCATCTCTTGCCGCAGTTGCCACCTTCCAGCACCCGACTCTAGATAGCCCTATCGCAGGCAGTCCAGCCATGCTCAGAGAACGCATCAAGGGGGTCGTCAAAGATGTCTCGCTTAGTCGCCGTAGGTTCTTGAGCCTCTTGTTCGGCTATCTTGCCTTCATGGGACTTGTTCTGTACTTCGTAGGGGCGCTGGCGAATTTGCTGGCGGACAACGTCAAGCTGTTTCTACCTGATACTGCGCACGCATGGGCAAAGTGGGGCTTTGTCTTAATCTACCAGCTCGCCGTAGCCAACCTCCTAGTCACCACTCTGCTCGGCTTGCATTACATGGCCGACCGCATTCATCGATAGCGCCTTGGCGCCATTATTGCCGCGTATGCACCACCGTCCCCTTAGGACGTCCCCGGTCGGCACGACCAAATTTAACATAAGGTGCATTAT
>CAYUIN010000001.1:0-22434 GCA_964444695.1 uncultured Desulfocurvus sp. | reverse complement strand
CCCGCGAAGCGGCTGGCCCGCTGGTTCAGGCCCACGGCCCGGATCTCGAAGCCCCAGGTGGTGAACCTGAGCAGCGCCCAGGCCGCCACGGCGCAGCCCACGGCGATGACGAAGCCCCAGTGCAGGCGCGTCTTGGCGACCATCGGGGCCAGCACGGCGGCGTCCACCACCGGCGCGGCCTGCGGCCAGCCCATGGCCATCGGGTCCTTCCAGGGGCCGAAGACCAGCCAGTTCACGGCCAAAAGCACCACGAAATTGAGCAGCAGGGTGGTCACCACCTCGTCCACGGCCAGGCGGGTCTTGAGCAGCGTGGGGCCGAGCAGCAACAGGCCCCCGGCCAGGGCCCCGGCCAGGAACAGGAAGGGCACCATCAGCCACGCGGGCAGGGAGACCATGCCCGTGCCCAGCCAGGTGGCGGCCACGGCCCCGGCGTAGAGCTGGCCCTCGCCGCCGATGTTCCAGAGCTTGGCCCGGAAGGCCACGGCGGCGGCCAGCCCGGTGAAGATCAGCGGCGTGGCCCGGGTCAGGGTCTCGGTCAGGGCGAAGGTGGAGCCCAGGGACCCCTTGAGCAGCAGGGCCAGCGCCCCGGCGGGGGAGACCCCGGCCCAGACGATGAGCAGCGAGGTCAGCGCCAGGGCCAGGCCCACGGCCAGCACCGGGCCGAGGATGGTCATGGCCATGGACGGATTGTCGCGCGGTTCGAACCTCACTGGGCGCCTCCCGGCTTGCAGGACGGCGCGGGGCCGCCGGGCGCGGCGTGGCCGCTCATGGCCAGGCCGATGGTCTGGGCGTCGGTCTCGCCGGGGAGCATGGGCTCGGACAGCCGCCCGCAGTGCATGACCCGGATGCGGTCCGCCACCTGGAACAGCTCGTCCAGGTCCTCGGAGATGAGCAGTACGCCCGCCCCGGCGCGGCTGGCCTCGATGAGCCGCTTGTGCACGAAGGCCGCCGCGCCCACGTCCAGGCCCCAGGTGGGCTGGTTGGCCAGGATGATGGACGGGCTGCCCGAGAGCACCCGGGCCAGGATGAGCTTTTGCATGTTGCCGCCCGAAAGCAGGCGCACGGCCGCCCCCGGCCCCGGGCAGCGGACGTCGAAGCGCTCGATGAGCGCCCGGGCCCGGCGCCTGAGCGCCCGGAAGTCGATCAGCCCCCGGCGGGAAAATTCGCGCTGGCGGTAGACCTCGCTGGCCAGGTTCTCCATGACCGTCATGTCGCCGATGAGCCCGGTGCCCGTGCGGTCCTCGGGCACGCGGCCCACGCCCAGGGCGATCATCCCGCCCGGCGTGGGCGCGCCCACGGCCTCGCCGTGCAGGACCATCTGCCCGGAGTCCGGGCGCAGCAGGCCGGAGATGAGGTCCGCCAGCGCGGATTGGCCGTTGCCCGAGACCCCGGCGACGCCCAGGATCTCCCCGGCGCGCAGCTCCAGGTCCAGGCCGTCCAGGAGCTTGCGGCCCTCGGGGTCCTTGACGAACACGTCGCGCAGCACCAGGACGTCCTGGCCCGGGGTGCCGGGCCTGCGTTCGGCGTGGGGCACCTCGCCGCCGACCATGGCCCGGGCCAGGGAGGCGGCGTCGGTCTCGTGGGTGGCGGCCTGGAGCACGACCTTGCCGTGGCGCAGCACGGCGCAGCGGTCGCTGGCGGCCATCACCTCGCGCAGCTTGTGGGTGATGAAGATCACGGACAGGCCCCGGTTGACCAACAGGCGCAGCGTGCCGAAGAGCATGTCGCTCTCCTGCGGGGTGAGCACGGCGGTGGGCTCGTCGAGGATCAGGACGCGCGTGTCGCGGTACAGGGCCTTTAAGATTTCCACGCGCTGGCGCTGGCCCACGGACAGGTCGCGGACCAGGGCGTCGGCGTCCACGGCCAGGCCGAACTTGACCGAGAGGTCCGCCAGGCGGCGTCTGGCGCCCGTCGTGTCCTGCCGCCAGGCGCGCACGGGCTCGGTGCCGCACATCACGTTGTCCAGCACGGTCATGTTCGCGGCCAGGGTGAAATGCTGGTGGACCATGCCGATGCCCGCGGCCAGCGCCGCGCGCGGGGAGCCCGGGGGCAGCGGCGAGCCGAAGGCCTCCACCGTGCCCTCGTCGGGCAGGTAGTGGCCGAACAGGATGTGCATCAGGGTGGTCTTGCCCGCGCCGTTCTCGCCGAGCAGGGCCAGCATCTCGCCCTCGCGCAGCTCCAGGCTCACGGCGTCGTTGGCCGTGAGCGCGCCGAAGCGCTTGGTGACGCCGGACAGGCGCAGGACCACGGGTTTTTGGCGCATGGGGCTCCCGAAATATGGGCCGCCGCCCCGCGCGGGAGCGGCGGCCCGTGAGGCGCTTGGGCTTAGAAGGTGGACTTGGGCTCGCTGTCGTCGATCGTGATGACCATCTCGCCGGCCTGGATGGCCAGGGCGGCCTTCTTGACCTCTTCCTTGACGGCGGCGGGGATCTTGTCCTCGAACTCGTAGTACGGGGCCAGGGATGCGCCGCCCTTGGCCATCATGGTGAACTCGCGGTAGTCCTCGGCGGCGAAGGTCCCGGCCTTGACGCGGGCGACGGCCTCGCCCACGGCGGCGTCCATGCTCCACAGGGCGGAGGTGACCACGACGCCGGTGCCGTTCTCTTCCTTGTTCATGTCGTTGACGTTGCCGAAGGCGATGATGCCCTTCTCACGGGCGGCGTCCACGACGCCAGCGCGCTCGGCGTAGAGCACGTCGACGCCGGACTCGACCTGGGCGTAGGCGAATTCCTTGGCCTTGGGCGGATCGTACCAGGAGCCGATGAAGGAGACCTTGAACTGCACGCCGGGGTTCACGGAGGTGGCGCCCGCCATGAAGGCGTTGAACAGGCGGTTGACCTCGCCGATGGGATAGCCGCCGACCATGCCGATCTTGTTGGACTTGGTCATGGACCCGGCGATCATGCCCATCAGGTAGCAGGGCTCGTGGATGTAGTTGTCGAACACGGCCATGTTCTTGCCGTAGGGGCCGAAGGAGTCGCCCATCAGCAGGGCCACGTCCGGGTAGTCGTCGGCGACCTTGCGCACGTCGCGGCTGATGCCGAAGGCCTCGCCCACCACCAGGTCCACGCCGGACTCGCAGTACTCGCGCAGCACGCGCACGTAGTCGGTGTTGGAGACCTTCTCGGAGAACACGTACTCGATTTCACCGGCCTCGGCGGCCTTGGTCAGGGCCTGGTGCAGCCGGGCGTCCCATTTCTGCTGGATGGGCTGGGTGTAGATGCCGGCGACCTTGATGGTCTTGGCCAGGGCGGCGCCGGGCAGGCACAGGGCCACGGCCAGCGCGGCCAGGACGGCCAGGGCGAGGAAGCGTTGCTTGGTCATTGTCGTCTCCAGGGAGGCTTGGTGTTGGTGGGCGCGGCGCGCCGGGCGCGCGGCACGGGGCGGGACGGTCCCGCCGCCGGGACCAGAGCAATGGGCGTGCCAGCCCCGCGCGGTCCCACGGGCCGTGGCTCTTGTCGCGGCGAGGTGACGGCGGCGTGGCGGATTGTGACAAAAAGGGGAAAATTAATCCAGAAATATCGCGCTGTTTTACGAAATTGTAAGGGCCCGCAAGGCCCTGTGCGGCGTGGGTTTTTTCTGGTCCGCAGCGGGGAGCGCGGGCTGGCGCGGGGTTCCGGGCGGGGCGCTTTTTCGGGGCCTGCCGGGCCGGTGCGCCGGGCCGCTCAGGGCGCGAAATCGCCGGTCAGCACGCGCCGCCACAGCGCCAGGAGGGCCTGCTCCATGGCCTGGGGCGCGTAGCGGGCCGCCGTGGCGAACCCGGCCTCCAGGATGGGCGCCAGGGCCTCGTGCCCGGAGCGGACCATGTCCATGGCCTCGGCCAGGGCGGCGGCGGCGGTGTCCAGGTTGCCCTCCTCGCACCACAGGGCGTTTTGCGGGCCCACGTAGTCCAGCCCGCCCCAGCCGTGGAAGCCGGTGACCAGGCAGCCGCAGGCCATGGCCTCCAGCGGCGGCAGGCCCAGGCCCTCGTACCAGCTGGTGGACAGGAACAGCGCCGACTCGCCCAGGATGCGCGCGGCCTCGGCGCGCGGCACGCCGTCCACCGCCACCCAGGGCACGTCCGCCAGGTCCGGCCTGCGCCAGGACAGGATGTTCTGGATGGAGCGCGTCTCCTGGGGCATCTTGCGCGGCATGTGCGCCACCTGGAGCTTCTTGGCCCGGGGGCGGAACAGGGCCGGGTCCACGGCGCAGGGCACCACGGGCACCTCGGCCAGGCCCACGGCGCCGCCCACCAGCCGCGCGGCCTCCCGCGAGCAGGCGAACACGCCGGAGATGCCCAGCTCGCGCCAGTCGCGGCGCGGGCCCAGCAGGTGGATGAAGGTGAAGTGGTTCTGGCAGAATACCAGGCGCCGCACCCCGGCCAGGGCGGCCATCTCGGCATAGAACTCCGGGCTGCCCTCGGGCAGCACCAGCACGTCCCCGCGCCCCAGGCGCAGGCCCTGGTCCAGGAACTGCGTGGGCGCCTGGACGGGGGAGAAGGCGTAGGGCCTGGCGGAGTCCATCTGCAGCACGGCGGCGTCGTATCCGGCGCCCGCCAGCAGCGCCACGTGCTCGAAGCTGGTGTTCACGCCGCCGGTGGGCGCCTGGCGCGCGGGCACCAGGTACAGGATGCGGGGGCCGTCGCTCATGATGCGTCTTCGGGTCGCCCTGGTTCGGCCCCGGAGTCGGGGTCGGCGTCCGGCCCGGCGTGCGGATGGGCGTCGGGCTCGGGCGGTACCAGGGGCAGGCGGATGGTGAAGGTGGTGCTCTGTCCGGGAGTGGAGCGCACGCCCAGCAGGCCGCCGTGGTTCTGGGTGATGATGAAGAAGGACACGGACAGGCCCAGCCCCGTGCCCACGCCCGGGGGCTTGGTGGTGTAGAAGGGCTCGAAGATCCGGGCCCGGGACTCGGGCGGGATGCCGGGGCCGTTGTCCTCCACCTCCAGCACGGCCCGGGCGCCGTCCAGCCGCGTGCGGACCGTGATCCTCGGCCGGGCGGGGCTCCCGGCCCCGGCCAGGGCGTGGGCCGCGTTCTTGACCAGGTTGAACAGCACCTGCTCGATCTCGGTGCGCGTGCAGGGCACGGGCGGCAGGTCCGGGTCCAGTTCGCGGACCAGCTCCACCTTGCGGAAGTCGTAGCCGGTGCGCAGGTCGTGGTCGCTGGCGGCCAGGCTGAGGGCCGTGTCCACCACCTCGGCCAGGTCGCAGGGCTCCTTGCGGCCCTCGCTGCGGCGGCTGAAATTGAGCATGGTGCTGACGATGGCCGCCGCCCGCACGGCGCTCTCGCGGATGCCCTGGATGGTTTGGGGCACGTCGCGTTCGTGGGCGTAGCGGGCCAGCAGCTCCACGTCCAGGCCCAGGGCCTCGGCCGTGCGCCGGTTGCCCGGCACGTCCCCGATCAGGCGGCGCTCCAGGTTCTGCAGGCCCTGCAGGATGCCCGCCAGGGGGTTGTTGATCTCGTGGGCCATGCCCGCGGCCAGCCCGCCCACGCTCATCATCTTCTCGGTCTGGATCATCACCTGCTGCATGCGCTTGCGCTCGGTGACGTCGCGGAACATGCCCTCCACGCCCAGGGGCTCGCCCGTGGCCGGGTCGCGGATCAGCAGGGTGTTGGCCTCGGCCTCGAACACGCTGCCGTCGCGCCGCTTGATGGTCATCTGGTAGCCGCGCAGCTTGCCCTGTTCCAGCAGGCGGCGCATGAACTCGCCGCGCGCCGCCGGGGTCACGTACACGTCCCGGGCGATGTTCAGGCCGATGGCCTCCTCGGGGCTGTCGAAGCCCATCATCTTGGCGCCCTCGGGGTTGGCCATGACCACGTTGCCGTCCATGTCCGCGCGGTAGTAGCCGTCGGGGATGTTCTCGAAGATGCTCCGGTAGTGCTCCTCGGCGCGGCGCAGGGCGGTTTCGCGGTCGGCGATGGTCCGGGCCATGAGGCCCACCTCGTCGGCGATGGTGGCGAACTCGGCCACGGCGTCCATGCCCTGGGGCCGGGCTTCCTCGCCCCCGGCGGCGATGGCCCGGATGGACCCGCTGAGCGCGGCCAGGGGCCGGTCCAGGGTGTGGTGCACCGTGGCGCGCAGCACCCAGACCAGCAGCGGGATGAACAGTATCGCCAGCACCGCCAGCAGGCCCAGGGTCTGGAGCACGGGCCGCGAGACCTCGGCCACGGGCTGGGCCAGCAGCGTGAGCCACGGCGTCCCCGGGACCCGGGCCACGGTGCCCAGGTAGGCCGTGCCCCGGTCCATGAACAGCGCGGTGCCGAAGCGCCCCTCGCGGGCCCGGACCATGATCGCCAGGTTGCCGATGTTGGCCTGTTGCAGGACCATCTGCGGATTGGAGTGGGCCAGCAGGTTGCCGTAGCGGTCGCACAGCGCGGTCAGGCGCCGGGAGTCCATGGGGAACAGGCCGTTCAGGAAGGTCTGCAGCTCCGTCAGGCGCAGCTCGCCGCCCACGCTGCCGCCGTGGGGCCCGGGCACCTCCACGTAGAGCATCAGCCTGCCCGAGGCCAGGGAGGTCTCGGGCCGGGGCGCGATGTAGGCCCGGCCCGGGTCGCGGTAGTGGTGCGAGGGCAGGCCGATGCCCGTCAGCCCGCCGGGCGCGGAGTCCGTGACCTCGCCGTGGTCGTTGAGCAGCACCAGGCGTTCGAGCTGGGGCAGGGTCCGGCCCATGCCCTCCATGGCCGCGCGCAGGTTGTCCGGGGGCAGGGCCTCCTGCAGGGCCGCCAGGACGCTCAGGGCGTCCACCGCCTGTTCCACGTAGGCCGTGACGTGCCTGCCGAAGCTGTAGGAAATGGCGGCGTTCTGGCGCTCGACGTCGCGCAGGTGGAAGGTCAGGAACAGGCCCACCAGCAGGACCACGAAGACCAGGGACAGCCCGGTGATCCACACCGTGAGCCTGCGCGAGACGACCGTCGCCGCCGAGGGGGCCTCGCGCTCACTCACCGGCCAGCTCCAGGGTCGTCAGGCGGCCGTTGCGGATGGTGACGATGGAGTAGGGCCGCAGGGCGTCGCCGTAGCGGTCGAAGGAGAAGGGGCCGATCAGCCCGTCCACGGGGCCGGAGTCCAGCAGGGCCCGTTTCAGGCCCCGGGCCTTGCCGCCCGTGCGTTCCAGGGCTCGGGCCAGGGCCGACACGGCCTCGTAGGCGTAGACCGCCGCGAAGCTGGGCACGTAGCCGAAGCGGTCGCGGTAGCGCATGCGGAAATCGCGCAGGGCCGGGGTGTCGATGTCGTCGGAGTAGGCCTCGCAGGAGACGATGTCCTCCACCGCCGCCCCGCCCAGGGAGAGCAGCTCCGAGGTCAGGGCCCAGGAGGCGATGTACAGCGGCTGGGTCAGGCCCGCCACGCGCAGGTGGCGCGCCAGGTCCGCCGTGTCCCGCGAGGAGGCGGCCACCAGCAGGGCGTCGTGCGCCCCCGAGGCCAGGGGACCGAGTACGAAATCCCAGTCCGTGCGGGCGGCGGAGGAGAATTCCAGGATCGTGGCCCGGCCGCCCGTCTCGGCCAGGGTCCGGGCGAAGGCCTCCGTGTAGGGTACGGTGTAGCCCGCGTTGTCCTGGTCGCGCAGCAGCAGCACCTCGCGGGCGCCGCGCCGCGCGGCGTAGCGGGCCAGGGCCGAGGCCCAGTCGCTGCTCGAGCCCATGACCCTCAGGAACATGTCGTCCTTGCCGGAGAGCCGGGGGGTCGAGGTGGTGGGGGACAGCAGCAGGATGCCGCGTTCGTCCGCCTGGGGCACGGCGGCCAGGGACTGGGAGCTGGTGAAGTGCCCGATGACGGCCACGGCCCCGGCGTCGGCCAGGGCGGCGTCGGCCCGCAGGGCGCCCTCGGGGCTGTTGCGGTCGTCGCGCACGAGCAGTTCCAGGGGCCTGCCGTCCACGCCGCCCCGGGCGTTGACGTCCTCCACCGCCAGCATCGCGCCGTTGCGGCCCTGCACGCCGAGGTCGGAGTACTTGCCCTCCAACTGGCCGGACAGGCCGAGCACCACGGGCCCGTCGCCGCATCCCGCGACGGTGAGCGCCAGCAGCGCCGCAAGGGCCCACAGGGCCGCGCGGGCAAGGCGTGGTGATGGCGGCATGGTTCCCTCCTTGGCCCGGCGCGGGGGCGTGCCCGGCGCCTGGGGCCGATCCCAGCGCCACTTCTACCCCAACACGGGCCCGAAGGAAAGCGGGCGGGGCCCGGGCGATTGGTCCGCGCGGGGCCTCGCGCCCGTCTCCCGCCGCCCGGGGCGCGCTCCCGCCGGGGCGTTGCGCCTTGCGCGCGGGGTCCGCGCCCCTCGCCCGGTTTCCGCGCCCCGGCGTTGACTCCGGGGCCGGTCCGTGCTTGTCTCTGGCTCCCGGGCCGGGGAGCCTCCCCGCCCGGCACCGACACCGCGCCCCCGGGGCGCCGAGGAGTTTTCGTGCCGCTGGATTGGGCGCTGTGCGCCGTGGGCTTCGCGCTGTTGTATTTCGGGGCGGGCTGGCTCGTGTCCGGCTCGTCCAGCCTGGCCAGGAGCTTCCACGTGGCCCCGGTGGTCATCGGGCTGACCGTGGTCGCCTTCGGGACCTCGGCCCCGGAGCTGGTGGTCAGCCTGGTGGCGTCCCTGGGCGGCAAGTCGATGATCGCCGTGGGCAACGTCGTGGGCTCCAACGTCTGCAACATCGCCCTGGTGCTCGGGCTGTGCGCCGTGTTCCAGCCCATCGTCTGCCACCGCACCGTGGTCCGGCGCGACATCCCGGTGATGCTCGCCATCTCCCTGCTGGTGGGCGCGCTGTGCCTGGACTCGCGGCTGTCGCGCATCGAGGGCCTGGCGCTGTTGGCGGGCATCGTGGCCTACACCTTCGTCAACTACCGCCTGGCGCTGTCCGAGCGCGAGACGCAGCGGGCCCTGGCCGCCGAGGCCGAGCAGGCGGGCGGCCCGGCCTCGCGCGCGGCCATGCTGGGGCTGATCGTGCTGGGCATCGCCTGCGTGCTGGGCGGGGCGCGGCTGGTGGTGGACAGCGCCGAATCCATCATGCGCGCCCTGGGCGTGGGCGAGAAGTTCATCGGCCTGACGGTGGTCGCCTTCGGCACCTCCCTGCCGGAGCTGGCCACGTCCGTGGTGGCCGCGCTGCGCCGCGAGCTGGACATCAGCATCGGCAACCTCGTGGGCTCCAACGTCTTCAACCTGCTCTCGGTGCTGGGCGCGGCGGCCCTGGTGCGGCCCATCCCCATCCCCGGCGGCTTCGTGGGCTCGGGGCTGTGGATCGACTACCTGGTGATGCTCGGCGTCAGCGCGCTGCCCTGGCTGCTGATGCGCGGCGCCCGCCCCCTGTCCCGCCCCGGCGGCGCGCTGCTGGTGGCCTGCTACCTGGGCTACGTGGGCTGGCTGGCCGCCGCGCTCTGAGCCGCCCCCGCCGCGCACGCACTGCGCGAAAAAAGGGCCCGCGCCATCGGCGCGGGCCCTTTTCGTTCGCTTGGCCGGTGGCCCGGCGGCGGGCTATTCGACCTTCAGCATCTCCCAGTACTTCTCGTAGACGGGCAGGGCGTCGCCCACGCCGGTCTGGAATTCGCTCTTGCCCAGGTCCTCCTGGGTCGGGGAGACGATGCGGTCGTTTTGCAGCTCCTCGGGCAGCAGGGCCTGGGCCGCCTTGTTGGGCGTGGTGTAGCGGAACTCCTCGGCGATGCGCGCGGCGATGTCCGGGCGCAGCAGGAAGTCGATGAAGGCCAGGGCCTCGGCCTTGTGCTCTGCGCCGGAGGGGATGCACAGGCTGTCCATCCACAGCGAGGCGCCCTCGCGGGGGTAGACGTATTGCAGATCGGGCATCTCCTCGCGGATCTGGCTGGCGTCGCCGTTGAAGATCATCCCGGCCACGGCCTCCTCGCCGGCGAAGACCTGCTTGGCGCCGTCGCTGGTGAACACGCGCACGGCGGGCTTGAGCTCCGTCAGCCACTCGTAGGCGGCCTTGATCTCGGCCTCGCTCCGGGTGTTCAGGGAGTAGCCCAGGGCCTTGAGGGCCGCGCCCATGGTGTCGCGCAGGTCGCTGCTCATGACGATCTTCCCGGCCAGCTCGGGCTTTTTCAGGTCGTTCCAGCCGCCCAGGACGCCCGGGGCCACGCGCGCGGTGTTGACCATCAGCCCCGTGGAGCCCCACATGTAGGGCACGCTGAAGCGGTTGCCCGGGTCGAAGGGCTTGTCCAGCACGGTGGGGTCGAGGTTCTTGTAGTTGGCGAGCTTGGACTTGTCGATCTCGGCCAGCAGCCCCTGCTCGCGCATCAGGCCCACGAAGTACGTGGACGGGACCACGATGTCGTAGCCCTTGCCTTCCAGGAGCTTCAGCTTGGTGAACATGGCCTCGTTGGACTCGTAGGTGGCGTAGGTCACCTGGATGCCCGTGGCGGCCGTGAAGTCGTCCAGCACGCTCTGGGGCATGTAGTCGGTCCAGTTGTAGATGGTCAGCTCCTGCGCGGCCCAGCACCGGGCCGTGGGCAGGAGGACGAGGGCGGCCAGCGCGAGGGCGAGGGCCAGGGCGGTGCGTCGTTTCATCGCGGGGTTCTCCTTGCTCGGGTCATGGCGTGGGCCAGCAGGACGCAGGCCACGGTCAGGGTGAACATGATGGCCGAAAGCGCGTTGATGTCCGGCTTCACGCCCAGGCGCACCATGGAATAGATCTTCAGCGGCAGAATCTCGAAGCTCGGGCCGGTGACGAAGAAGCTGATCAGCACGTCGTCCAGGGACAGGGTGAACGAGAGCAGCCAGCCCGCGCCCACGGCGGGCAGCGTCAGCGGCAGGATGACGAACAGGAACGCCCGCCACTCCGAGGCGCCCAGGTCGCGGGCGGCCTCCACCAGGTTCTCGTCGAAGGACGCCAGCCGCGCCAGGACGGTGACCGTCACGAAGGGCAGGCAGAGCGTGACGTGGGAGATGAGCAGCGTGCCCATGCCCAGGCTCTGGCCCAGGATCACGAAGAAGATCAGCAAAGAGATGCCCATCACGATGTCCGGCGAGACCGTGAGCACCAGGATGGAGCCCAGCAGCACCTTGCGCCCCGGGAAGCGGTAGCGCCCGATGGCCAGGGCCGCCAGCGTGCCCAGCACCGTGGCCGCCGTGGCGGAGAGCACCGCCACGGACAGCGAGCGCAGGGCCGCGTCCATCAGCGGGCCGTTGTCCGCCAGGCGGGCGTACCATTTCCAGGTGAAGCCCTTCCAGGCCGTGGTGTAGGTGGCGTTGTTGAAGGAATAGACGATGACCACCACGATGGGCAGGTACAAAAAGGCGTAGACCACCCACAGCCAGAGCGCGCGCAGCCGGGCCATCACGGGGCGGCCTCCCCGATGAGTTCGGCGTCCTCGCGGGCGCGCACCGAGGCCAGCCGCCAGAGCACGATCATCACCGCCAGGGTCAGGGTCAGCACCGTGCTGGCCGCCGCGCCCAGGGGCCAGTCGCGCGCCAGGAGCATCTGGTTCTTGATGAAGTTGCCGAGCAGCATGGACTTGCCGCCGCCAAGCAGCTCCGGCACGTAGAACATGCCCAGCGCGGGCAGGAACACCAGCATCGAGCCCGCCAGGATGCCGGGCATTGTCAGCGGCAGGGTCACGTGCCAGAAGGCGCGCAGGCTCCCGGCGCCCAGGTCCCGCGCGGCGGCCAGCAGGTCGCGGTCCAGCTTCTCGATGGCCGCGAACAGCGGCAGGACCATGAACGGCAAGAGCGTGTAGGTGAAGCCCACGAACACGGCGGCGTCTGTGTAGAGCAGCGAGGTCGGGCCCTGGGTCAGGCCGACCAGCTCCAGCAGGCCGGAGAGCACCCCGCGCGACTTGAGCAGGATGATCACGGCGTAGGTGCGGATCAGCGAGTTGGTCCAGAAGGGGATGATGACCAGCAAAAGCAGCCAGGGCCGCAGCCCGCGCCGGGCGCGGGCGATGGCGTAGGCGAAGGGGTAGCCCGCCAGCAGGCAGACCAGGGTGGCCAGGGACGCCAGGCGGATGGACTCCCAGAAGATCTTCAGGAACAGCGGGTCGGCCAGGCGGGCGTAGCTGTCCAGACTGGGCAGCGGGCGCACGAAGGCGTGCGGGTCGCGCGTCAGAAACGAGACCCCCAGCAGCCCCACGTTGGGCGCCACCGCGAACACCAGCAGCCAGGCCGCCACGCCCACGATGCACAGCCTGCGGAACAGCGCGCCGTCACGCATCTTGCAGCACCACCTCCCAGCCGCCGACCCAGGTCACGGCCACGGTCTCGCCCGTGGCGTAGCTGATCTCCTGGTCGTCCTCGTTGAAGAACTCCTGGGCCAGCAGGGTCTTGCCCCCGTCCTCGCCGTCCAGGCGGACGATGATGTCCACCGTCGCGCCCTTGTACACCGTCTCCTCGATGCGCCCGGTGAGGAACGGCCCGGCGGGCCTGTCGTCCACCGCGCGCCAGACGCGCAGGTCCTCGGGCCGCAGCAGGACCTTGACCTCCTCGCCGGGGCCGAAGTCCCGCCGGGAGCGGACGGCCATGGCCGTGCCCTCCACCAGGGCCCGGTAGTCGGTCTCGCCCGTGCGCTGTTCGATGACCGCGTCCAGGATGTTGATGTCGCCCACGAAGCGGGCCACGGTCAGGTTGTCGGGGTTCTCGTAGATCTCCTGCGGGGTGCCCACCTGCTCGATGCGGCCCTCGTTCATGACCACCACCCGGTCGGACATGGCCAGGGCCTCCTGCTGGTCGTGGGTCACGAAGACGAAGGTGATGCCCAGCTGGCGCTGGAGGTGCTTGATCTCCATCTGCATGGCCTTGCGCAGCTTGGCGTCCAGGGCGGAGAAGGGCTCGTCCAGCAAAAGCACCAGCGGGTTGTTGACCACGGCCCGGGCGATGGCCACGCGCTGCTGCTGGCCGCCGGAGAGCTTGCCCGGGCGGCGCGAGGCGAAGCCCTCCATGTGCACCGTGCGCAGCACGTCGCGCACCCGCCGGGCGATCTCGCCCTTGTCCGCGCGCGCCATGCGCAGGCCGAAGCCCACGTTGTCGGCCACGGTCATGTGCGGGAACAGGGCGTAGTTCTGGAAGACGGTGTTCACCTGGCGCCGCTCGGGCGGCAGGTCGTTGACGCGCCGCCCGGCGATGAACACGTCCCCGGTGCTGGGCGACTCGAAGCCCGAGAGGATGCGCAGGATGGTCGTCTTGCCGCAGCCCGAGGGCCCCAGCAGCGTCAGGAATTCGCCGTTGCGGATGCCCAGGTCGATGCCGTCCAGGGCCGTGAGATCGCCGAAGCGTTTGGAAACGCCCCGCAGTTCGATGATGCAGTCGTGGTCAGCCATGCCGGTTCCCCGGGGCCCAATGGCCGTGTGGGTGTCGAAGCGATCGGCCGCAGCCGAGGTGTACGGCCCGTGGGCCGCGCCGTTCGTCCGGCTGCGCGGGTGGCGGAGGGAGCGTCTGGAAGCGGAAAAGAGGGGGAAAACGACGCCCGTTCGCCTACCGCATCGCGCGGCCGGACCAGGGCCTGCTTCCGGGGGGCGCGTCGCGATGCGCGCCCCGCGCGGCCAGGCTGCGGCGGGCCCTGCGCAGGTGGCGCAGGATGTAGCTGGTCCGTCGTCCGTTCATGTCGCTCCCCAGGGACAGGATGCGGGGTCTGGCCCCGCTTGCTCGCGCGTTATGCCACGTTCGCGCCGGGCTGACAAGAGGCCGGGCGGCGGGGCCGGAGGCCCCGGAAGCCTGGGCCGCCTAGGGCGTCCAGCGGGCCCAGAGCGAGCGGGGCAGCAGCTTGTCGCTGGCGGTGTGCCTCAGTGCCAGTTCGCCCACGGTCAGCGCCCCCCCGGCGGCGGGCATGGCGTCCAGCATCAGGTTGCGCAGCATCAGCGCCGAGGCGTCGGTGTTGTACATGGTCAGGATCACCAGCCGGGCGTCGTCGGAGAGCAGGCGCCCGCAGGCCGCCAGCAGCTCCGTGACCTGGGCCTCCACCTTCCACAGCTCCTTGCCCGGGCCGCGCCCGAAGGCGGGCGGGTCCAGCAGCACGGCCTCGTAGCGGTTGCCCCGGCGCTCCTCGCGGGTCACGAACTTGGCCGCGTCGTCCAGCAGGTAGCGGATGTTCACGTCGCCCAGGCCCGAGGCCTCGTGGTTGGCCCGGGCCCAGTTGATGGCCGTCTTGGAGGCGTCGATGTGCGTCACGGCGAACCCGGCGCGGGCGGCCATCAGGCTGGCCACGCCGGTGTAGCCGAAGAGGTTCAGCAGCCGGGGGCGCTCGCCGCGCAGCGGGGCGCCGTGGTCGGACAGGGCCGTCCAGTGCGGCCACTGCTCCGGGAACACGCCCAGGTGCTTGGAGGTCTTGGTGAAGCGGCAGAGGACGGAGATGTCCTCCAGCGGCAGGGTCCACTCGCGCGGGGCGTCGCCCGTGAAGCTCCAGGAGCGCTCGTCGTGCACGGCCACGGCCCGGTCCCACTCGCTCTGGGGCAGGCTGGGCGTCCACCACGCCCGGGGCTCGCCGCGCACCACCAGCACCTCGCCGAAGCGCTCCAGCTTGCGCCGGTCGCCGGAATCCAGCAGTTCGTACTGGTCCCAGCCGCTGAACAAGACCTCGATGTCCATCCTCGTCCTCCATGTCGCTGCGCGGGCCGTCCGGCCCCCGCCCGTCAGGTTGTCCTTCAATGTTCGGGAAAAGGCAACTAGCCCCCGCGCCCGGCGCTGTCAACGCGCGCCCCGGCCCCGGGCTCCGGGCCCCGCGCCGGGAAACCCCCGGGACCGGGGACGATTCGCCGAGCCGCCCCGGATCGCGCCTTCACCTTGAAATGACGGGTGAATCTGGATAACGTGCAGCCCAAACCCAGGAGGATGCATGCGTACCCGTCTTGCCGGACTCCGCGCCCCGCGCCTCGCCCTCGGCCTGGCCCTGTGCCTGGCCCTGGCCCTGAACGCCGGGCATGCCGGGGCCTACGAGATCCCCCAGGCCTGCCGCGACGCCCTGGCCCTGTCCCGCACGGCGGACCCGGACCAGGACAAGGTCATCGCCCTGTACACCCAGTGTCTGGAAGGCGACCTCTCCCCGAACAACCGCGCCGTCAGCCACCAGAACCGGGGCCACGCCCAGCGCGACCTGGGCCGCCTGGACGCCGCCCTGGCCGACTACGACACGGCCCTGGAACTGAACCCCGAGTACGCCAACTGCTATTTCAGCCGGGGCTACGTGTACAAGCTGAGGGGCGACCAGGACGCCGCCCTGGCCGACTACGACCGCTCCCTGGAACTCGATCCCCGCCGCGCCGAGGTCTACAACAACCGGGGCAACCTGCGAAGCGACATGGGCGACCTCGAAGGCGCCCTGGCCGATTTCGACAAGGCCGTCTCCCTGCGGGAACGCTATTCCAAGGGCCACAACAACCGGGGCAACCTGCGGCGCAAGATGGGCAACCTGGACGCCGCCCTGGACGACTATTCCAAGGCCGTGGAATACGACCCGCAAAACGCCCGCGCCTGGGCGGGCCGCGCCTGGGCATACAAGGAAAAGGGCGACATGGAACAGGCCAGGGCCGACGCCGCCAAGGCCCTGGAACTGGACCCGAACATCGACGTGCCGGGGCTTTGACCGCGCGCCGAGCCGGCCCGGGCGCCCGCCGCGCCGCAGGCCGAAGGAGACACGCATGCGACAGCCGAGCATCCCGGCCCCGGCCCCGGTCCTGACCCTGTGCCTGGCCCTGGGCCTGGCCCTGTGCGTGCTGGACACGACGCCAGCCGCGTCCTACGAGCTGCCCCAGGTCTGCCGCGAGGCCTTCGCGATGCAGCGTGAGCCCAGCCCGGACCGGGCCCGGATCATCGAACTGTACGGCCAGTGCCTGCAAGGCGACCTGAGCCCCAAGAACCGGGCCGTGGCCCTGCTCAACCGGGGCAACGCCCGCTTCCGCGGCGACGACCTGGACGGCGCCCTGGCCGACTACGACGCCTCCATCGCCTCCGCGCCCCTGGCCAAGACCCACAACAGCCGGGCCGTGGCGCGCGAGCGCAAGGACGACGTGGAAGGCGCCTTCGCGGACTACGCCCGGGCCATGGAGCTGGATCCCGGCTACCACGAGCCCTACTACAATCGGGGCATCGCCAGGAAGAAGCGGGGCGACCTGGCCGGGGCGGTGCAGGACTACACCCAGGCCCTGGAACGGATGCCGACCCACGCCAAGTCCCTGGGCAACCGGGCCTTCGCCCTCAAGGACCTGGGCGAGATGGAGCGGGCCAAGGCCGACGCCGCCCGCGCCAAGGAGCTGGACCCGGGCGTCAGGGTGCCCACGTTCTGAGCGCGGGCCCACCGCCAACCCCAAGGAGCGTCCCATGAACCGCAAGAGCCTCGTCCTGCTGGCCGCGCTGGCCCTGTGCGCCGCGTCCTGGACCCCGGGCGCCCGGGCTTACGACGTGCCGCAGGTCTGCCTCGACGCCTTCAGCCTCCAGTCGCAGCACGACAAGGAGAACCTGGACACGGTCATCGACCTGTATACGCAGTGCCTGGGCGGGGACCTCTCACCCAAGAACCGGGGCACCGTGCTCTACAACCGGGGCAACGCCAGGAAGAACCAGGGCGACCTGTCCGGGGCGGTCCTGGACTACACCCGGGCCCTGGAACACCGGCCCGACTACGACAAGGCCTTCTACAACCGGGGCAACGCCAAGGACGACCAGGGCGACTTCCCCGGCGCCGTGGCCGACTACACCCGGGCCATCGAGGCCAACCCCGGCCACGCCCTGGCCTACGGCAACCGGGCCTTCACCTACAAGAAGATGGGTGAGCTGGAAAAGGCCAAGGCCGATTCCGAAAAGGCCCTGGCCATCGACCCGGACGTCCGGGTGCCGTCCTTCTGAGCCCGGCGCGCCCGGGGGGGTCAGCGGTAGATGGTGTGCGCGCGCAGGGCCTCAGGCAGCGTCAGCCCGAAGCGCGCCAGCTGCTTTTCGTTGAAGAAGAACATCCCTTCCTCCGTGATCAGCGGGCGGACGTCCTTGGGCTCCAGGCCCTCGTCCAGGATGCGCAGGGCCAGCTCCCCGGCCTGCCTGCCGTGGGCCTCGCCGACGACCACGTAGGACCCCACGGCCCCCTCGTCGAACACCGCGTAGTCCTGCAACGCGAAGACCGGCACCGCGCTGTGCGCTGAGGTCCAGCGCACGGCGTCCAGCACCGGGATGTACTGCCCGGCCCCGTCGCGCAGGGTGTGGAAGGTGGGGATCACGATCAGGTCCGCCTCGCCGGGGGAGAGCACCTCGGCCCGCCACCGCCCCCAGTTCTCGGCCACCACGTAGCGGGCCTCGATGCCCACGGCCAGGACCGTGCGCCGGTCCTTGAAGGTCACGGCCAGGATGGCCTCGGAGGTGGGGCTGGAGTCCAGCAGGATCAGGGCGCGGCGCGCCCCGGGCATCAGCTGCCGCAAATAGCGCAGCCAGGGGAACAGCGGCAGGCGCTCCAGGACCCCGGTCACGTTGCGCGGCAGGACCTCGAAATAGCTGCGGGGGTTGTTGTTGATGCCGAAGTAGACCACCGGGGTGGATGTGGCCGCGAAGCGCGGGCCGAGCAGACGCAGGGCGTTGTCGTCCCCCAGCATCACCAGGGCCGGGGCCAGTTCCTCGTACGCCGCCCAGGCCGCGTCCGCCCGGGCCTGGAAGAGCGGGGCGTCCAGCCGCTTGGTGTCCATGTAGAAGTAATGCAGCCGGTAGCGCGCGCCCAGGGCCTCGCCGATGCCCCGTTCGCACTGCATGGTCCAGGGCATCGAGGCATGGTAGCTCTGCACGACGAGGATGTCCGACGGCCCCGCCGCCGCCACGGACGCGGCCAGCAGGCTCCAGGCGCAAACGGCCAGCAGCAACGCGCTTCTCGCGGTCTTCCTCATGCGCACCTCTCCCCCGCGCGACGGCGCCGTCACGGGACGGCGCGGATTCCTGGATCATCCATAACACGCCGGGGGGAAAAGTGAAACCTCCGCGCCCCGCCTCGCGCCCGTGGCTGCGTCCGGGCCGCGCCGCCCGGGCCCCGTCCCGCGTTCCGGCCGGGCGGCGCGCGGCGTGGGGCAATGTGCAGTCCCGTGTTTCCATTGTGTCGCCGGTTTGCTATAAGAGCCCATGCACCTGCGCCTGATCGTCGCTGGCTTGCTGCTGGCCGCTTGTTGGCTCCCCGCCGCGCAGGCCCGCTCGTTGCGGGTCGTCACCGTGGAGGCGCCGCCCCTGATCACCCGCGCCGAGGACGGCAGCGCCCTGGGCGCCGTCGCGGACGTGGTGCGCGAGGCCCTGCGCCGCGCGGGCCACACGGCGGACATCCGGGTCATGCCCTGGAAGCGGGCCCTGAAGCTCGTCCAGGAGGGCCAGGCCGACGGCCTGTTCGCCGCCTCCAGGAACGAGGAGCGCGCCGCCGTGCTGCATTATCCCGACGAACCCCTGATCCGGGCCAAGGTCGTCGTGGTGGCGGACGCCGCCCGGGGCTTGGCCATGGACCGCGACGGCACGGGGACCGACGGCCTGGAGGCTGCCATGCTCAGCGGCGCCTCCCACGGCGAGCGGCTGCGCCGCTTCCTGGACCGGGCCCGCTTCAGTCAGGTCCACCAGATCGCCTCGCAGGACCAGATCGCCACCATGACCCTGGGCGGCCGATTCGACGCCTTCATCATCGTGGACCCGCTGTTGCCTTTTTTGCGCAGCCACATCCAGGGCGGCGAGGCCCTGGATGTCGTGCCCACCCCGTCCGGCGAGCCGTTCGTCATCGACGAGATCGACGGCTATTTCGTGTTTTCCAAAATGACCACCGACGCCCACGACGCCTCGGCCTTCTCGGACGCCCTGCGCGCCATGAAGACCGACGGCTCCTACTACCGCCTGCTGCACATCCCGCCCCCGCCCGGACCATGAAAAAAGCCCCGGCCCGAACGGACCGGGGCTCAAAAAGAGCGGCGCATGAAAAAAGGCTCACGGCGCAAGCCGCAAGCCCTTGATACTCGTGGTGGAGATGAAGAGATTTGAACTCTCGACTTCTGCCTTGCGAAGGCAGCGCTCTCCCAGCTGAGCTACATCCCCACGTATCGCCCCGCAGGACGGAACAGGACTTCTACACGCCCCGGCCCCGACAAGCAAGCACAATTTCACCCAGCACGGCCCCCCTGTCAACCACCTGCACATTCGGTCCGCCGCGTCGCGTCCACTGCGTGGGGGGCTAGACGTGCAGATGGTCGAGCAGGGTGGCGATGCGCCGGGGGTAGGTGTGGTGGGCCAGGATTTCGGCGTGCCAGGCGGATTGGAGGTCGCGGCGCAGGGGGGTGCCCGGGGCCAGGCGGGCGGCCAGGGCGGGGATCTCGGCAGGGTGGCCGAAGGCGATTTCGCGGGTCAGGGCGTCTGGGAACAGGCGCAGGCCCGGGGTGTCGTCCGTGAGCAGCAGGCCGCCCGCGGCCCAGGTGTCGAAGTGGCGCTGGGTCAGGCCGTGGGGCAGCAGCAGGCTGGTCACGCCCAGGGTCCAGGCGGCCTGGCGGTAGATGGCGGGCAGGGCGGTGTAGTAGTCCACGGGCGGGCGCAGGTCCGCCTCGGGCGGCAGCAGCTCGCGCCAGCCGTCGTCGCCGTACACGGTCAGGCCGGTTTCCAGGGCGGCCATGAGGCAGGCGGCGCGCAGGTCGCGGGAGGCGGTCTCCGCGCCGTGGCCGATGCGCCGGACGTCGTTGCCGGGCCACAGCGGGTGGATGTCCAGGCGTTCGGCCCACCAGTCGAAGTCGGGGCGGCCGCCCTGGTCCAGCAGGGTCTGGGCCGCGTCGGCCTGCCAGCGGGGCACGGAGCAGCCCGCGAAGAATTTGGCCCGGCCCGGGAACTGGGAGCGGCCCACGAAGACCATGCGCCCGTCCAGGCCGAGGTCGGGCTCGCCCGGCGCCGGGGCGAAGAGTTCCGGCCAGGCGGCCAGGGGCAGGTGCAGGGTGTTTTCGGCGCCGTGGGCCGCGAGCCGGGGCAGGAAGGAGTCGTCGGTGACGGCCAGCAGGCAGCGGGTCCAGAAGGGTGCGCGCAGGGCGCTCAGCAGGTGGAAGGGGTTGTCCACGCACCACACGACCACGGGCACGCCCGCCGCGTCCAGCAGGTGGAACAGCTCGCCGAACGGGTCCAGGCCCCGGAAGTTGATGCAGAAAAAAAGGTCCGGGCGCTCGTCGCGCAGCAGGGCGGGGACGGCCTGACCGGTTTTTTTCGGGTCCAGGCGGCGCACGGCGAGCCCGGCGCCCTGGAAGGCGGCCTCGACCTCGGGCACCAGCAGGTCGCGCGCGGAGCCGGGAAGCCAGACGGAGCGCGTGTGCGCGGCTGGCGACGGGGCGGCGGCGCGGCGCGCGCGGCCCAGCAGCGGCCCCCAGAAGGACGGAAACAGCCGCACGCCGGGGCGGTATACGATGCGCTCGGAGTCCGCCAAAAAATCGTCAGTGAGTTCGGCGGGATCGATGAACGTCCAGGACGCGGGCAGGGCCTCGTGCCAGGCAGGGGGCATCTGGGCCTTGAAGTCCGGGGCCTCGATGACGTATAGGGCTTTGCCCGCGGGCGCGAGGGCGGCCGCCTCGGCCGGGTCCGGACCGACGCCCATGAGCAGCGCGCGCGACCCCCGGCCCTCGCGCGCGTACTGTGCGGGGCCCGGGGGCGGGGTCTGCATGAGTCCCAGTTCGGTGCGCAGGCGGATGCGCTGGGGGCGGTCTTTCATGCGGCTCACGGTTGCGGCCCGACGGGGTCGCCTGTTATAAGGATGTTCCTTCAGGCTGATAATCCGAATGAAGAAATACCGCGATCACTATTTCCAGCGGGCCAAGCGCGAGAATTACCCCGCACGGTCCGTGTACAAGCTCCAGGAGCTGGACAAGCGCTTTCGCCTGTTCGCCCAGGGCCAGAAGGTCCTGGACCTCGGCGCCGCGCCCGGCTCGTGGACCCTGTGGGCCGCCAAGAAGGTCGGCCCCGGGGGCTTCGTGCTGGCGGCGGACATCCAGGAGACGACCACCGGCTTCCCGGCCAACGTCGCCTTCCACCGCGAGGACGTGTTCGAGCGCTCGGCGGACTTCGACGCCGAACTGGCCGCGCGCGGCCCGATCGACGTGGTGATGTCCGACATGGCGCCCAAGACCACGGGCCACAAGGGCACGGACCAGGCCCGCTCCATCGCCCTGTGCGAGGAGGCCCTGGAAGTGGCGCGCACGTATTTGGTAAAGGGTGGCCACTTCGTGGTCAAGGTGTTCCAGGGCCCGGACGATCACGCCTACCGCGAGTCCATGCGGCCCCTGTTCGCGCAGGTCAAGACCTTCAAGCCGCAGAGCTCGCGCTCGGAGAGCAAGGAGATGTTCTTCGTGGGGCTGGGCTACCGGGGGCGCGAGCCCGAAGAGCCTCCGGACGCGGAGCCCGGCGCGTAGCCGGGGCCTGCGGACGGTGGCGGCAGCGGCGCTTTTCCGATAGGAAGGGCCGAGCCGCCCGGAGCGTGCTTCTTGCAGATAAGCAGCATTTCATTACGACAATTTTTCGGAGGATGACGATATGGCCGGACACAGCAAATGGGCGAACATCCAGCACCGCAAGGGTCGCCAGGACGCCAAGCGCGGCAAGGCCTTCACCAAGGCCGCCAAGGAAATCATCATCGCCGCCAAGAGCGGCGGCAACCCGGACATGAACGCGCGCCTGCGCGCCGCCATTCAGGCGGCCAAGGCCGTGAACCTGCCCAAGGACAAGATCGAGAACGCCATCAAGAAGGGCACGGGCGAGCTGGCGGGCGGCGAGATGTTCGAGGTCCAGTACGAGGGCTACGGCCCGGGCGGCGTGGCCCTGCTGGTGGAGGCCGCCACGGACAACAAGAACCGCACCGTGGCCGAGGTCCGGCACATCCTGTCGCGCGGCAACGGGAACATGGGCGAGGCCGGGTGCGTGGCCTGGATGTTCGAGAAGAAGGGCGTGATCTACTTCGAGAAGTCCAAGTACGACGAGGAGACGATCATGGAGGCCGGGCTCGAGGCCGGGGCCGAGGACGTCCTGGACGACGGCGAGGCCTGGGAGGTCCGCTGCCCCATCGAGGAGTTCAGCGCCGTGCAGCAGGCATTCGACGACGCGGGCCTGGAATACACCAGCGCCGAGCTGACCATGATCGCCCAGAACAACATCGAGCTGGACGTGGACGGCGGCCGCAAGCTGGTGAACCTCATCGACAAGCTCGAGGACAACGAGGACGTCCAGAACGTGTACCACAACGCCGAGCTGCCCGACGCGCTGTTCGACGAGCTGGACCAGTAGGCCGGGCGGGCCCGTGGGGGACGGCGGCTTTCTTGTGCTGGGCATCGACCCCGGCTCGCGCGTCACGGGCTACGGCCTGGTGCGCGAGGTCTCCGGGCAGGTGACCCTGGTGGAGGCCGGAACCATCTCCACGGGCTCCGTGAAGGACCTGGGCGAGCGGCTGGGAAAGATCAACGCGGGCGTGGCGGCGCTGGTGGCCCGCCACGCGCCCGACGCGGCGGCGGTGGAGAACGTGTTCGTCTCGCGCAACACCAGCCGCTCGATGAAGTCGAAGAGGCGCTGGCGCGGCGTGTCGTTGGCGGCA